>JAGHBN010000039.1 GCA_021160985.1 Thermococcus sp. | reverse complement strand
TCCTCACCACAGCCGGCCTCGCGCCGCGGTGGAGTATCCGTCTGACGGAGTCCAGAGCCTCCTCAAGGCTCTCCGATGCAAATGAGAGCAGATAGCGCTCCTCCGGATAGGGACGAACCTTCAGCCATACCTTCGTCACGATGCCGAGTATCCCCTCGCTCCCAACGAAGAGCTTCCGCAGGTCCGGGCCCGTTGCCGTTCTCGGATGAGGTTTAAGCTCGATGAGCTTCCCCGGAGGTATCACGCCCCTGAGACCAAGCACCATATCCTCGATGCCCCCGTATTTGGTCGAGAACTGGCCTATGGCCTTGGTCGCGACCCAGCCGCCCACCGTCGAGGGATAGAACGACTGTGGGAAGTGGCCGAGCGTGTAGCCCTTCCTGTTGAGGTACTCCTCGATGTAATACCCGTTAACTCCCGCGCCCGCCTCGACCATGAGGTCGTCCTCATAAAACTGCAAGTCCCTGATGCGCTTCAGGTCGATCACAATGCCCCCGTACTCCGGCACCGCCGCCCCCAGAACACCGGAGCCACCGCCGTAGGGGTAGAGAGGAACGCCCTTTTCGTGAGCCACCCTAACTGCGTTCACAACATCTTCCTCGCTCTCCGGAAACACCACCGCATCGGGAAGCGCTGGAACTTTACCCTTCAGCAGCCAGTGGAAGGTTATGAGCCAGTAGTCGTGGCTGTACGAAAAGAGGTCAGCCGGCTTGGTCGAAACCTTGTCCCCAAGAAGGCTCTTGAGCTCTGCAACGGCTTTATCACTGCCGTCACGTTTAGGGCGTTTAAGGACTTCATCAAACGTCAGCGTCAAGATACCACCTCTAATGTACATGGAACATACACGAATAAAAGCATTTTGTGATGTGGAGACTACAGAACAGACAAGAAGAAAGTCAAGAGAAACTGAAAGAAAAAGAAAATCAGCCCTTCATTACCTTCCACACCAGCAGCGGAAAGACGAGCGTGGCATCTGCCCATATCTCGACGTAATCAGCCTTCGCCCTTATCTTGCCCCAGCTGACGCCCTCGCTAGGCGGCGCGCCGCTCAGCGAGCCGTCCCACGGGACTGCGGTGGTGATGTAGATTGCGTAGTCGGTTCCTCCGCGGAAGAGGTTTGCGTTTATTATCGCGTGTTTCGGCAAAGAGCCACCGAGGATTATCGAGGCTGTCTCCTTGGCGATAACCGCTAAGTTGTTGAGCTTCACGATGTCGTTGGCAATGTCTATGACGAGCTCCCTGTCCCCGCGCTCCTCCTTGAAGAAGTAGAGCATGTCCCCGATCGAGCCGTCGGTTATGGCCGGGCAGAATATTGGGACGTTCCGCTTGTAGGCCCAGTAGATGACGCTGCGCTCCTTCTCCTTTCCGAGCTTCTCGTCCATGTATCTACCGAGCTCGTAGATGAACTCGCTCGCCGTCAGGGGCTTTCCAGCTTCGCGCTCCATCTCAAGAACCCGCTCGAAGAAGGGAATCATGTACTTCTCGAACTCTATGTAGCGGTCGTTGGGCACGAAGATGTTGCCGATTCTGTTTATGCCCTTCTCGCGCATAAGAGCGTCGTTCACATGCCAGTCGCCGAGGATGAAGGGCTTGAGGGCCTTTATGAAGTCCTCCTCGATTCCGCCGGCGGTAGTGACGATGACGTCCACTTTGCCCTCCTTCACGAGCCACGCGACCAACTCGCGCAGGCCCGAGGAGATTATGTTCGAGGTGTATCCAAGGAAAACGCGAACCTCTTCGCCCTTGGCGCGCTTCTCCTCCACCTTCCGCCAGATTTCTATCGCCCTTCCGAGGTGCGTCGCCTGGAAGCCTATGCGCTCATAGTAGTCTAGGACTTCCTCAAGGCTCGATACCTCGTCGGGCCAGGGGCCCTCTACTGGAAGCCCCTCGACCTCTTCGCTCTTTTTCAGCACTATGTCCTTTGGCTCGGTCATGGGAAAGGGTTGGAGGAGAGGCGTTTAAAGCTTTCGTCAGCACCTCCCGCCGAGGGCACCACCTATGAGCCTCACTCCCAGCGCTACCGGGAACACCCGCTTTGGCGCCTTCTCGAGAAGCCATTTTTCAATTTTTTGTGCTACAGCCTTCCCTTCCCGCATTGCCACCCCAATGTTCCTCGGCGCAATAACATCGCCTGCGAAAAAGATGCCCGCGTCCTGAAGGATTTTTTCATTTGCACATATGACCTCCCTTATTGGGCTCGTGGGGAGCTGACCAATTGCATAAACTACGATGTCTGCATCGATAATGAACTTTTCGTCTGTTGTCACGACACTGCCTTCCACAATCCTCGTCTTGGCGAATTCAACTGCTTCTACTTCCCCACTCCCCACTATTCGGACGGGGGTGGCATACTCAATGAACTCAACTCCCTCCCTGACGTACTTCCTGATTTCGTTCTTGGCATAGCTGTGCTCGATGGAACGTCTGTAGGCCATAGTTATTTTCTCAGCACCGAGAAGTCGGGCTTCGAGAACCACATCCACGGCAGTGTACCCCGCCCCAATGACCACGACGTGTTTTCCTTTCAAATCGGGAACGCGTTTCCAGCTGCGGTAGCCAAGCCTAGCGAGCTTGATATCGTGCAGTAGACGAAGGGCATCGTATACTCCTGAAAGCTCAGCCCCGGGCACCTTCAACTTCCTCGGACGCCAGGCCCCGGTAGCTATAAGGATCGCGTCAAATTCGCTGAGAAGGCGCTCGATTGAGATGAAGTGTTCAGCCCACTCGTCCCCAAGCTCTTTGGGAGAGTCGTGGACTACTTTGGTCCTGAAGTGAAAGCTAACACCAAGCTCTTCAAGAGCCTTAACTCCGGCTCTCACACTATTTATCGGTATCCTCGCCTCGGGAATCGCAAAGGCAACCATTCCTCCCCCTTCGGGCATCTTGTCATACACATGAACCTCGTACCCATTACAGGCAAGATAACCTGCCGCCGCTAGGCCCGCGGGGCCGGCACCTATGATGGCAATCCTGAAGGGCTTTGGCCCGACCTTCTCCCTGCATGTGTAGAACTTCATTTTACCACCCCAAAATTTTTGAAAAAACCGACAATAACCGAAGGTTTTACACTTTAAGTTTCTTTTTCCAGAATTATTATCATAACGACAGCAATTCCACAGGTTCGAGAAGCCCAGCCCGTCACGGGGACAAAGGTTATTAGTCAGCCCCCGTAGTGACTATCATGATTGAGATTGACCTCAAAGGAAGGGGTGTCCTCCTAACTGCATCATCGCGCGGCATAGGGTTCAACGTCGCAAGGGAGCTGCTGAAGAGGAAAGCGAGGGTCGTAATAAGCTCGCGGAACGAGGAGAGCCTGAAGAAGGCCCTCGATGAGCTGTCGAGCTACGGAGAAGTCCACGCGGTCAGGGCGAACCTTTTCGACCAGCGCGACCTTGAAAACCTCGTGAAGGAAGGCTGGGAGCTTCTCGGCGGAGTTGATGCACTCGTCTGGAACGCGGGGAACGTCCGCTGTGAGCCGTGTTTTCTCCACGAGGCGGACTACATTGACTGGATTGAAGCCGCTGCCCTCCACACTGTCGCCCCCGGCTACCTGACGACGCTCCTCGTGCAGGCCTGGCTGGAGAAGAAGATGAATGGCGTTCTCGTCTATCTCAACTCCGTCTCAATAAAGGAGCCAATGCCTCCGCTCGTTCTGGCTGACGTAACGAGGGCGGGACTGGTTCAGCTGGCGAAGAGCGTTTCGAGGACTTATGGGGGGAAAGGGATAAGGGCTTACAGCGTCCTGCTCGGCAGCTTCGACACGCCCGGGGCAAGGGAGAACCTCAAGAGGGTCGCCGAGGCGAGGGGAGAACCCTTCGAGGAAACCTGGGAGAGGGAAGTGCTTGGGAGGACGCCCCTTCACAGGACTGGCAGATGGGAAGAACTCGGCTCTCTCGTGGCGTTCCTCCTGAGCGAGGAAGCTGAGTATATGCTCGGCTCAACTGTTGTCATAGACGGCGCGATGACGAGGAGCATTGACCTCTGAGAAAATTTATTTGGTTGTGCTCGAAAGGGATATCATGAAGAATCACCTTATCACTGAGACACGTCAGGATTTCCGGGAATTTAAGGACTCCTGTATGGGTATTTTACTCTACGGCTCCCACGTGAAGGGGGAAGCCACAAAGAGGAGCGATGTTGATGTGTGTCTGGTCAGGCCGAAATCAGGGGTTTATGAAGAGGTTCTCAGAAAACTTGGGGGAAAGTATGACGTTAAAATTTTTGAGGAGCTTCCCCTTTACGTCCAAATCGATATCATCAGAAACCACGTGGTCGTTTACGGCGACGAGCTTGAGCTTTCGGAGTACTTTTACAGGTTCAGGAAGCTCTGGAAGGACATGGAGCACCGGATTAGGCAGAACCAGTTTAAGAGTGTGAGGGAGAAAGCAAAACTGAGGAGGCGTGCCCGTGAGAAGGCAAAGGTACTTGGAAAAGATTGAAAGGTTTGAAGAGGAGTACGAGTTCATAAAGAGCCACGAGATGAAGGGCGAGTTACTCAAAGAGCACTGCTTTACTCCCTCCAGCTCTGCGTTGATATAGCTATGAATATCGTTGCAATGCTCGTCAAGGACTTGGGCATGACCGTTGAAGATGATTATACAAACATCGAGCGACTTAGGAAGGCAGGAGTAATATCCAACGGCGACTCTGAAATTCTGAGGAAATACAACGGCCTTAGAAATGCCATAGTCCGCAGATACGACAGGTTAAATCTTAATATGGTGCAAAAGGGCCTCCAGAGAATTGACAAGCTGTACGAGATCGTCTTAAAGCTCGTAGAAACGTATGAAATCTTGGAAAGCTGACCTATCTGCAAGATTTTTATGTAATTGCAGAGACAGGGAATTGAACAATTATGCAAATATGTAAAAATGGTTGAATCAGAAGACGGGCGCGTAGCCCATCTCTTCCGCTATTTTCCTGAGCCTCTCAATCCTCTTTTCGGTCGGCGGGTGTGTTGAGAACAGCTCTGCAATGCTCATGCCCCTGAAGGGGTTCACGATGAACATGTGTGCCGTTGCAGGGTTTCCTTCCCTCATCGGCCTGTACCTGACGGCCTGCTCGATCTTCATAAGGGCCCTCGCAAGCGCCCAGGGCTTGCCGCTGATCTTTGCACCTCCTTCGTCAGCCAGGAACTCC
>JAGHBN010000085.1 GCA_021160985.1 Thermococcus sp. | reverse complement strand
TACCGCCTTCACGGGACGGTTGACGCGAGGGACATAGCCGAGATAATGGGGGGTGAGAACGAATGAACGTGAGGAGGTTTTCTCCAGCGACCTTCTTCATAGTCCTCGCCACCTACCTGTTTTACACTGGCTCGGCGACGGAGTACGACCTGATAACAGGCAGTATAGTTGCGTTTATAGTTTCCGTAATAGTGGGCCACTGGCTCGTGAAGAACGAGCTCAAGTTCTTCTCGCCGAAGAGGTGGCTCTACGCAATCGTATACTTCCTCCGCTACTTCTTCATCGAGGAGACCAAGACGCACATTGACGTCGCGAAGAGGGTCTTCACCCTCAAGGCCAACCCTGGCATCGTAAGGATTCCCCTTGAGGTGGAGAACGACTACGGAAAGGTTCTCGTTGCGAACTCGATAACCAACACGCCCGGAACGGTGGTGGTGGACATAAGCGACGACGGGAAGTGGCTCTACGTCCACTGGATTGACGTTTCCACGCTCGACGAGAAGGAAGTGAAAGAAAACGTGGTTGCTTACTTCGAGGACTACGCGAAGAAAATCTTCGACTGAGGTGATAGCATGCAGGTCGGAATAGTCCCGATTATCCCACTCGGCTTTGCGTTCTTCCTTCCGTTCATAGCCTTCCTGACGGGTCGAAAGAGGGGGGTTATAATAGCCTATTCCCTGGTTGCACTCTCGGCCACTTTCCTCGCGGGGCTCTGGCTCTTTGATGCCGTGTACTCACGCGGAGAGCCGCTCGTCTACGCCTTCGGAAACTGGATAGCGCCTATCGGCATAGTGTTTGAAGTTGATCTGATGGGCTCACTCCTCGTCCTCCTCACATCTTTCATGTTCCTGATGGCCGGACTGTACGCGGTCGAATACCTCTCCCACGACCACGGCATTGAGTTCTTCTATACTTCCCTCCTCGGCCTTGAAGCAGGACTCATCGGCCTGTTCATGACTGGAGATGCCTTCAACACCTTCGTCATGCTCGAGGTCACGGGAGCGAGCGCCTACGCCCTCGTGGGCTTTTACAGGAGCAGGAGCGAGGCCGTTGAAGGCGCCTTTAAGTACGGAATCAGCGGTGCAACGGCCACTACTCTCTACTTCCTCGCCCTCGGCTTCATCTACGCCTCCTTCGGGACCCTCAACATGGCCGACTTAAGCGCCAAGTTCCACGGGATTTCCTTCCCGGTAACTACCAAGCTCTTCGGCGACCCGACGCTTGCGCTGGGAATTTTCTTCGCCTTAACCCTTGCAATGGTGATGATCAAGAGCGCCATCTTCCCCGGCCACTACTGGCTTCCCTACGCCCACTCGGCGGCTCCATCTCCCGTCTCGGCTTTATTGAGCGGACTCGTCGTCAGCGGTGGGGTCTATCTGCTCGCGCGCTATCTCTACACGGTTTTCTATGGCCTCCCGTTCTGGAAAACTCTTTCGGTAGTTCTCCTAGCCCTCGGAGCCGCTTCGGCCCTGCTATCCTCAATAATGATGGTGGTGCAGAAGGACGTGAAGAGGCTGGTGGCGTATTCGACGATACTCCACATGGGGTACCTCATCATGGGTCTGGGCGTCGGGACTCAGCTGGCGCTTACGGCGGTTCTCTACCACACAGTCAACCATGCAATCGCCAAGGGTATGCTCTTCCTCTCAGTGGGGGCCTTCATACACCACGCGGGAACGAGGAAGATAGACGAACTCGCGGGAGTCGGCAGGGAGATGCCGCTCACAACGGCGCTCTTCGCCCTCGCAACGCTCAGCCTCATCGGCGTTCCCCCGCTCAACGTCTTCTTCAGCAAGATGCTGATTTTCAACGCCCTCCTCCAGGTGAGTCCGCTGGCTGCTTCGGTGGTGGTGATAACGAGCGCTATAGCCGCGTGGGCTTACTTCGGGCTCTTCGTGACCCTCTGGCGCGGAAAGCCCGTAGAGGGACACCATCACGGGCATAAGGAGCATGAAGGCGAGGAACCGGAGAGGCACGATGTTCTGCTCTTCGTGGCGGTGAACTTAATCCTCGGAATCCTGGTGGTCATCCTCGGCGTTCTGGCGCCGGTGATAATCGATAAGTTCTTCAACCCCGCCGCAGTTCAAGCAATGGACTACCAGGGCTACATCGGCGCAGTACTTAACTACTCAAAGGTGGTGTTTGGATGATCGGGGCAGTCCTTGCGGGCGGAAGAGGCAGGCGCTTCGGCGACGATAAGCTACTCTACAAAATCAACGGCAGGCCTTTAATTCTTTACACCATCGAAAAGCTTGAAATGGCCAAAACGATAGACGAGATAGTGCTAATCGCATCAAAGGACAACGCAGAAAGGCTAAGAAAGCTGGGCTACCGTGTTGTTGTCGACGAGCTCCTCATAGGCCCAATGGGGGGAGTTTACACAGCACTGAGCCTTGGAGACGCCTTTGTAGTTGCCGGCGACATGCCCCTCCTCGTTCCGGAGTTCGTTGACTTTCTCGTTTCAGAATTCCAAAAGAGCGGAAAACTCGCCTGCGTGCCGAGGTGGGAAAACGGCTACCTTGAGCCCCTCCACGCGGCCTATTCACAAGCTCTCCGTGAAATCCTGGAAGAGAACATCAAAGCCGGAAATTACACCCTAAACCGGGTAATCCGCGCGATGGACTCCTGCTACATCCCCATCGAGTCGCTCCCAGAGAAGTGGCGCGAGAGCTTCTTCAACGTGAACACGAGAGGGGATTTGAGGGGGCTACAAAAGGGCTAAATACTCCCTCTGCCAAAGTTCAATAGGGGGAGCAATGGGCATCGAGATTAAGGGGAAGGAAATATTAATCAACCGCGAGCTCAGTGAGCTGGATAAGTTCGTGTTTGACGTTATAGATTTGCTTGAAAGGCACGCTCGTTACGTTATAGTTAGCGGGTATGTCACCATTCTTTTCGGCCGTTCAAGGGGTACTGAGGACGTTGATTTCGTGATAGAACCGCTCCCCAAAGAGGAGTTCATTTCCCTGTGTTCAGAGGCAGGGCGGAGTGGCTTCGAGTTTCTCAATCCAGAGGACTGCGAGGGCCTGTATGAAATGCTAACGGAGAGGCTTGGAATAAGGATGGCCCGGAAGGGTGAGATAATTCCGAACGCCGAGATAAAGTTCCCCAAGGATGAGTTCCACGCGGAGGCACTTGAAAAAAGGATTCCCGTACGGTTCAACGACAGAGTGATTTACATATCGCCAGTGGAGCTCCAGATAGCATACAAGCTCTACCTCGGCACCGACAAGGATGTGGAGGATGCTTTCTTCCTCTACGAGCTGTTCAAGGAAGAAATCGACAGGAGGATCCTAAATGAGTATGCAAAACGACTCGGTACCAAGGTTCCATTCTAAGCGGGATTTGGAGGAGAGGCTC
>JAGHBN010000033.1 GCA_021160985.1 Thermococcus sp. | reverse complement strand
TGTTCAGCAGGAAAATAAGGACCAGGGCAATCCAGATCGTGTCGCGTATTGGAGAAGGCGTGACTTTTGTGGGCGAAGAGGAGTTCTACCAGGTTGCAGAATCACTGGCCCCCAAGGTTAAGGGAAGAGCCGTGGATTTGTACTACATCGCACTTGCCTTTAAAAACTCGGCGATCCTTGTATCCTGTGATAAGCTCCAGGTAGAGAACGCTCGAAAGGCTGGAGTTGAGGCCTATTACCTACCAGACGAGTTTGAGGAGGCTATCAAAAGGATAACAAGCCTTGAGAAGCCGTCTTAAACGCCACGGATAGTGAAATCCTAGCACTCCGCCCGAAGAAGAGTGAGCCCAAATCTCTCAAGAAGGCAGAATAAACGCGCCTCTTGGAAAGCACACTCCACACTTCTAAATTGTCATGACAGAAAAGTTTTTCTCCCATCGGGAGAACCAACTTAAGGTGGTAATGGTGGAGGAGAAGCCCATAGGGATAGTGTACGGGGAATCGACCACTGATAGATTCACGTTCATAGTAAATCCCCACGTTGAGCTCCCAAAGTTCGGGGAGTTCGTCGTCGTTAAAAACCGGGAGGGTGACGATGTTCTAGCCTCTGTACGGAGCATAAGGAACGTTAACTGGCTCATGGATGCCGGAAAGGGCAGCTACGACTACGTCGAGAAGACTGTCAAGGTGTTCTCCTCCGGCGTCCTCGGCAAGAGCGAAGCCCTCATAGCGAGCGCCCGCGTGCTCGGGATACTCCGGAAAGGGGAGAAGTTCAAACAGATGCCCAACAGGGTTCCGATAAAGCCCGGCGAGAACGTGTACCTTGCTAGGGACGAGGACCTTGCGAGAATATTCTCCCACGGTCACATAAGCATAGGTCGCCTCCTCGCGAGGGAGAGTGTTGAGGTGAGGCTCGACGCCAACAGGCTCGTTTCGAGGCACTTCGCGGTCTTAGCCGTTACCGGTGCCGGAAAGTCCAACACTATAGCGGTTCTCACGAAGGAGCTCGTGAGCAAAGTTAATGCCACTGTGGTTATCCTAGACCCCCACGGAGAGTACAGAACCCTGAGCTGGCCCGGTGCGCGCGTAAACCCGATAAAGGCAAGCATTGACCCCGCAAAGATACGGCTGAGCGAACTGGCCACACTTCTGGGGATAGCCGAGAACGCCAGCCTTCAGAGGCGCTTCCTGGGACTCGTTTACAGAACGGTCAAAGCCGAAGCCAGAAACGCCGGGAGGGTGATCGGCGGTCTCGACTTCATTTACGCCATGGAGGACAAGATAGAGGAGTGGATAAGGGCCTATGAAAACACCGAGGACAAGGTCATCTACTACTACGACGAGAAGGGCAACGAGGTGCCGAGAAAGATAGCGGCAAAGGACCTCGACTCCCTGATAAGGCTGAAGGACTACCTCGGGGAGCTCAGGGCAAACTTCGGCGAGTTCATAAGCCCGGTAAACGTGCTCAGCGAGATAAGGCCCGGCAGGGTGAACGTGATAGACCTCAGCGGCATGGAGGAGGAGCAGATGATAGCCCTCGCTAGCTTTGTGCTCAGAGGAATCCTCAAAAACCGTGTGGAGTACGTGAAGGGCGTGAGAACAGGCGATAAAGCCCTCATCCGAGAGGTGAGCGAGAGATACCCCGCACTCACGAAGCCGGTGCTCATAATAGTGGAGGAGGCCCACATCTTCGCGCCGAGGGGTGAGAAGAACCAGGCCACGATATGGCTCGGGAAGATAGCCCGCGAGGGCAGGAAGTTCGGCGTGGGGCTTGGAATAGTCTCCCAGAGGCCCAAAAAGCTGGACGACGACGTCCTGAGCCAGACCAACACAAAGATAATCCTAAAGCTCGTGGAGCCGAACGACCAGCGCTACGTGCAGCAGGCGAGCGAACAGATAAGCGAAGACCTGCTGAGCGATATAGCGGCCCTCGGCATAGGTGAGGCCGTCATTGTTGGAACCGCAATGGCCCTGCCGGCGATGGTGAAGATTCACAGCTTCGCCGAGATGGGCGGGAGCTACGGAGGCGGCGATATCGATATAGTCAGCGAATGGCTCTCCGGAAGGGATGAAGCCGAGGATAAGAGTGAGGAAGAGCTCATCGAGGAGCTCGTGTGAGGTGTTTTCATGAAGTTCGCCCACATAGCGGATGCGCACATCGGCAGGATGCAGTTCAACCAGCCCTTCCGCTACGATGATTACGTGAAGGCCTTTCGAGAGGCGGTTGAGAGGGCCGTCAGGGAAAGGGTGGACTTCATCCTCATCTCGGGAGACCTTTTCCACGTCAGCAAGCCATCCCCAAGGGCCCTGAGAGACGCCATTGAAGTGCTCTCAATCCCGAGAAAGAAGGACATACCAGTTTTCGCGATAGAGGGCAACCACGACAAGACGATAAGGGAGACATCGGTATTCGACCTTCTCGAACACCTCGGGCTGCTCTACAGCCTGGGGCTCAAGAGGGAGCCGAGAGAGAGCGAATTCCAGCGGAGCGAGAAGAAGGGAAACGCCTACCTCATTCACGGAATCTTCGGAGACCTTAAAATCTACGGCCTCAGGCACTACAGCCGGTGGCAGCTGATAAGAGGTGACAAAAATCTCCTGAAGGCGCTCTTCAGGAAGGGAGACATCCTGATGCTGCACCAGGCCGTGGACTATCTCTCGGCTGATACGCCCTACGCAAAGGCCTTCGACCTCCACCTGAACGAGCTCCCGGAGGGGTTCTCGTACTACGCCCTCGGCCACATCCACGTCGCGAGGGT
>JAGHBN010000165.1 GCA_021160985.1 Thermococcus sp. | reverse complement strand
GCCTTCTCCCCGAGTTCGAACCCCTTGCGAAGCGCCCTGAGGTTTATCTCTTCGGTCCCCTTCGGCACAGCGTCCAAAACGGCCTTTTCTATGGATTCCCTGCTCACGACCTCCGTCCACGCCGTGAGGACTCCGAGGGTGAGGATGTTCATTGTGAGGCTGAGGCCGGTGGTTTCCTCGGCTATTCCCGTGAGGGGAAGAGAGAGCACCTCAAGCTTCTTCTCAAACTCCTCGTCGCGGTGGGGCACGAGGTCACTCTCGACTATTATCCTTGCACCCTCCCTCACCATGCGGAGGTACTTGTTGTAGGCCTCCTGGGAGAAGAAGACGGCGCAGTCAGGATTGAGGGTCTTGGGGTAGTCTATCGGCTCGTCGCTTATGACCACCTCTGCCTTGCTCGCTCCACCTCTAGACTCCGGCCCGTAGGCCTGTGTCTGAACGGCGTAGAGGTTCTCGTAGACAGCGGCCGCCCTGCCGAGGATGACACTCGCCAGGATGACTCCCTGACCGCCGAAGCCGCTGAAGAGTATCTCCTTCCTCATTCTTCCCACCCCATCATCTTCTTGGCACGCTTCTTGTACGCCTCGTACTCCCTCACGAGACCCGGCCTGTCCCTGTCGGCAAACTCTCCGATGACTATCTTGCCCTCTAGCTCCTCCGGCGGCATCTTCTTGGCCTTCGCGAGCGGGACGGTTATCTTCTGATACCAGCGGAGCAGTTCCGGAGCGGTCTTCATCCTGTTCCTCCTTCCGAAGCTTATCGGACACGGCGAGAGGAACTCGACGAGGGTAAAGCCTTCCTTGCTGAGGGCCTTCTTGATGCTGTTGATGCCCTGGAGGTAGTTGAAGACGCTCCACCTGGCCACGTAGTTAGCGCCGGCGGCAACGGCCAGGCCGGCTATGTCAAATGGGTTCTCAAACTGGCCGTATGGCGCTGTAGTTCCGCGCAGGCCCTTCAGAGCGGTGGGTGCGACCTGGCCGCCGGTCATTCCGTAGGTGAAGTTGTTGATGAGTATCACCGTGACGTCGAGGTTTCTCCTTATGGCGTGGATGAAGTGGTTTCCTCCGATTGCCGCGGCGTCGCCGTCGCCCATGAAGGCGATTATCTTAAGGTCTGGGTTGGTGAGCTTTATGCCGGTGGCAAAGGCCAGCGCCCTTCCATGGGTCGTGTGAAGGCCGTCGAAGTTCACGAAGCCGGGCACACGGGAGGAGCAACCTATTCCGCTCACCCACACGATCTCGTCCTGGTTGAGGCCGAGGTCGTCTATGGCGCGGAGCGTGAACTGGAGGACGCTGCCAATCCCGCACCCGGGGCAGAATATCGTGGGGAGCATGTCCTTTCTGAGGTACTTGTCACGGATCTCGTAAGCGGACTTCATGTACATCATCCCACCACCCTCTCAACTATCTCCATCGGCGTGTGCACCTCACCGCCAATCTTGGCTATGAGCTCGACCTCGGCTTTGCCGTTTGCTCCCTCCTTGACGAGGTGGTAGAGCTGTCCGAGGTTCATTTCGGGCACGTATATCTTCCCGACGCGCTCCGCGAGCTGCTCGATGTAGTCGAAGTCAAACGGCCATATGGTGTTGATCTTGACCATGCCAGCCTTAACGCCCCTCTCGCGGAGTATCTTAACGGCCCTTATGGCAGAGCGCGAGACGATTCCGGTGGATACGATTGCTACATCGGCGTCGTCGAGCATGAACTCCTCGTAGCTTATTATCTCGTCCTTGTGGTCGAGTATCTTCCTGAAAATCCTCGTTATGAGCTTCTCGTGGACTTCAGCATCAACGGTTCTCGGCCTTCCGCGCTCGTCGTGGGTGAGGCCTGTCACGTAGGTGCGGTAGCCCCTGCCGAATATTGGCATCGGTGGGACGCCGTCTCCGTGCGGGTCTCCAAAGGGGAGCTTGGCCTCTTCCTCGCTGGCGGGAAGCTTTCTCTCAACGAGCTCGATCTCCTCTGGGCTGGGAATGTAAACGCGCTCGCGCATATGTGCTATCTCCGCATCAGTGAGGAGAACCACCGGCGTCCTGTACTTCTCAGCGAGGTTGAAGGCCCGGATGGTGAAGTCAAACGCCTCTTGGACGGTCGAGGGGCTGAGGACGATGAGCATGTGGTCGCCGTGAGTGCCCCATATGGCCTGCATTATGTCGCCCTGAGCCGCCAAAGTCGGCTGGCCCGTTGAGGGGCCTCCGCGCTGGACGTCGACGACGACTATGGGCGTTTCGGTCATTATCGCATACCCAAGGTTCTCCATCATGAGCGAGAAGCCGGGACCGCTCGTTGCGGTCATAGCCTTTGCACCGGCCCAGGAAGCACCGATTATAGCGGCTATGCTCGCTATCTCGTCCTCCATCTGGATGCTTACGCCATCAACGAGCGGCATATAAAGTGCCATAGCCTCAAATATCTCGCTAGCGGGCGTTATTGGGTAGCCCGCGTAGAAGCGGCAGCCAGCAAGGATTGCCGCCCTTGCTATTGCCTCATCACCCTGAATGAAGTCTGACTTGCCAACGGGAAACGGGTACCTCATTTCAATCCCTCCTCATAACCTGCCATGAAAGCCTTGATGTTTATCTCCTCGGTTCCCTTCGGGACGCGCCTCCTTATGGCCTCCTCAACGCTTTCCTTTTTCACAACACCCGTCTTCGCAACAAGGTAGCCGAGAGCGACCATATTGACCGTCAGGGCAAGTCCAGTGGTCTCCTCTGCGATTCTGGTGAAGGGGGCACCAACGTACTCCCTGTCAGGCTTCACAAGGTCGGTGTCTATAATCAACAGCCCGTCCTCCCTCAGCTCGTCTTTGACCGTGTCGTAGCCGAGCTGGTGGAGCGCAACGAGAACGTCAGCCCTGGTGACCATGACGTCGTAAATAGGCTCCTTCGAGATTATTACGTCCGCAATCGAGTGGCCGCCCCTGCTGGCGGAGCTGTAGTCCTGCGTCTGGAGGACGTTCAGCCCCTCTATCGCGGCGGCCTCGCCGAGTATTACCCCCGCGAGCACAACGCCCTGACCGCCGATTCCGGCGAGCCTAATCTGCATCATTCACACCTCCTTAAGGCCGAACTGCTCCTGAACCTCGTCAATCAGCTTGTTGAGCTCCTCCGTGAACTCGGGCCTCTGCCTGTTAACGAACTCGCCGATGACGAACTTGCCCTCAAGCTCCTCTGGAGACATGTTTTTTGCCTTGCTGACCGGGACGCTGTTCTTCAAGAACCAGCGGAGCATTTCGGCGGGCTCTTTCATTTTGTTCCTCCTCCCGAACTGGACGGGGCACTGGGATACAACCTCGACGAGCGAGAAGCCCTTGACCTGAATGGCCTTCTTGATGCTCTCAATGAGCTGGTAGACGTGGGCGGTAGTCCAGCGCGCCACGTAGCTAGCTCCAGCGGCGGCTACCGTTTCGGATATGTTGAGCGGGTGCTCTATGTTCCTGTAGGGGCTTGTGGTGGTCTTAGCGCCGAAGGGCGTCGTCGGGGCGACCTGCCCGCCGGTCATTCCGTAGATGAAGTTGTTGACGAGGATGACGGTTATGTCTATGTTCCTCCTAGCGGCGTGGATGAGGTGGTTCCCGCCTATGCTTGCCAGGTCTCCGTCACCGCTTATCACAACGACCTTCTTGTCGGGGAGGCCCACCTTGACGCCGGTCGCGAAGGCTATCGCCCTCCCGTGGGTCGTGTGGAGCGTGTCGGCCAAGAAGTAGGGCGACGCTATCCACGCGGAACAGCCGATTCCGCTGACAACTACCAGGTCCTTCGGGTCGAGCTTGAGCCCATCAACCGCATTTGCAAAGGCGTTGAGGACGGTTCCACCGCCACAGCCCGGGCACAGAGCGGTGGGAAGGGCCTCCTTGCGGAGATATTTAACCATGGGGTAAGTGGAATAGATTTCTTTCGCCATCAGGCAACACCCCTTATCTCGCGGAGAATTTCC
This sequence comes from Thermococcus sp., assembly GCA_021160985.1. Taxonomy (GTDB): domain Archaea; phylum Methanobacteriota_B; class Thermococci; order Thermococcales; family Thermococcaceae; genus Thermococcus. Next base: position 1,952 of record JAGHBN010000165.1, on the reverse strand, counting down.
TCAACTGTCAGGGGCACTCCGCCGATTTTGTTCACGCCCCTGAGGATGACGTCGTCGTTGACGTAGCGCTGGACTTCGAGGATCATCTGGCCGAGGTTCATCTCCGGAACGAGTATAACTCTGGCCTTCTTTCCGAGCTCCCTCATCCTCTCTCCAGGGAACGGGTGAACGGTCTTCGGCACGAAGAGGCCGGCTTTTATGCCCTCTTCCCTGGCCTTCAGAACGGCTCCGAGGGCGGGCCTTGCCGTCACTCCCCAGCTGACGACGAGTATCTCCGCATCGTCCGTAAAGTGCTCCTCGTACTTCTCGTAAACGTGCCTGTTCTGCTCTATCTTCCTGTGGAGCCTCCTCACGAGCCTGTCGTGGACTTCCGGCGTGTAGACGTCCCTCAGACCGTTCTCCTTGTGGGTCGAACCCGTGACGTGGGTGAAGTAGCCGTGGCCGAAGAGGGGCATCGGCGGGACTCCATCACCGTGCGGGTCTCCAAAGGGGAGCTTAGCCTCCTCCTCGTTCTGGGGGAGCTTGCGGTAGGTTATCTCCACCTCATCAACGTCGGGAATCTTGATGAGCTCCCTCGTGTGGGCGAGCACTCCGTCAAAAAGCACCACCACAGGGGTTCTCAGCTTCTCGGCGATGTTGAAGGCCCTTATTGTTTCCCAGAAGGCATCCTGTCCGCTGATTGGTGAGACGGCTACAATTGGGTGGTCTCCATGGGTTCCCCATCGGGCCTGGAAGAAGTCGCCCTGGGCCCCTTTAGTGGCCTGCCCTGTGCTCGGCCCGCTCCTCTGCACATCAACGAGAACTAAGGGAGTCTCGGTCATTACAGCGTAGCCTAGGTTTTCCTGCATGAGGCTGAAGCCGGGCCCGGCCGTTGCGGTCATGACCTTGAACCCAGTCCAGGATGCCCCCACCATGGCGGCGATGCTCCCTATCTCGTCCTCCATCTGGAGGTAGTAGCCACCGAGCTTTGGGAGCTCCCTCGCCATGGTCTCTGCTATCTCGCTCGAGGGAGTGATTGGATAACCGGCGTAGAAGCGGCAGCCGGCAAAGAGCGCGCCGTACGCGACGGCCTCGTTGCCCTGCATGAAGTAGTTGCCGGGTTTGTAGAGCTTTCGGAGGAGCCTGAGCTGTTCAGGCTCGTCACCACGGATGATCATAGTCACCACCTTACCGATATCGCGAAGTCCGGACAGAGAAGCTCGCAGAGCTTGCACTTAACGCACTTCTCCGCATGGGCCGGAACCGGATAGTGGACACCCTTTTCACTCAGCTCCTTGCTCCACTCAAAGACCTTCCTGGGGCACATTTCGACACAGATTCCGCAGCCCTTGCAGAGAAAAGTGTCAACGTCAATTTCTACGTTTTTGGTCTTCCCAATCACAAGGTAGTTTTCCTTTTTAATTTCGACATCTGCCATAATCATCACCTGCAAATCGCTCAAAATTTTTACGTATGTAAAACATTTAAAGCTTTCGAAAACCAAAAGTGTGATATCGTTAAAACTGAACAGTATTCATCTTTGTGCATTGAAATGAGAATTTTGAGAGTTCATTTGACGGTTTTGGCAATCCAAATGAATACTCTTTTAAGATGTTTTGCCATGAATCGTATTTACAAACGTAAATATCGTGAGAGCTTAGTAGGTAAGCAATTGCCAGTCCAAGATTCCTTCTTGAACTATATAGCCCCATTCAGCTCTGCATTCATGCTCAAGATTCTCGAGATATTTAAGTTCTTGAGTTGTCGAAAACCTTCTTATTGCATCAGCAATCATCTTATCACACCTTCCGCAATTATGGGGGCCTCTCTTTGAACCAGCACCCACCGGATCACTGAGAATTCTTTTCTCTGGAAATGCTCTTTTTGCCCATTTTAAAATCTCAACAACACTCCATAACCATGGAGGTCTGTACTCACGTTTTTCCCAAAGTCTCTCATAAACTGTGCCTTTT
>JAGHBN010000040.1 GCA_021160985.1 Thermococcus sp. | reverse complement strand
CCCTCGACTTCTACGGCCTCCCTGTCCTCAGCGCTGACACGAACGAGGCTGACGACCTATAATAGACGGTGTGGCGCTTGGCTTTACGGAGCGCCTTCTCACCCGGTCGGGGGCGAGGCCGGGTGATCTGGTATGCGTTACTGGGGATTTGGGGAGGGCGCTGGCCGGGCTGCTTGTGTGGAAGCACGGCCTTGAAGTTCCCGAAAAGGTAAGGGATGCCCTCTACGAAAAATTCCTGGAGCCTAAGGCGAGGGTTGAGGAGGGCGTCAAACTGAGTGGACTTGCAAACGCGGCGATCGACATAAGCGACGGCCTGAGCAAGGAACTCCACCTACTGGCAAGGAGAAGCGGGGTGAAGATTGAGGTCGAGGCCCGAAAACTGCCGATTCGGGAGGAGGTAGGGGAGGTTGCCGCTGCCCTGGGGCTGGACCCGGTCTGGATTGCCCTCGCGAGCGGGGAGGAGTTTGAGCTGGTGTTCACGATCCCTGAGTCCCTGCTGGACGAATGTCCCGTGCAGTGCACCATCGTTGGCAGGGTTGCTGAAGGGGCAGGGGTATACATTACCACTGATGAAAAAAGACTGGAGATGCCAGTTATGGGGTGGGAGCACCTCGACAGGGGTTCTTTAAACCCGCGGAAGGGCCCTCCGATAACATTTTAAAACCCTGACTCAAAGTAGGGCTTAGGTTGTGACCATGTTGGAGGGCATTACCACGTCAGCGCAGCAGTACTTTTCAGTTGTGTGCACTGCCTCCCTGAGGTACCTTGCCCTAGCCTTTCTAACTTATTACGTGAGTGTCGTGATATACGGGATTAGGTGGAAGCTCGTTCTGAGGGAAATCGGTCGGGACGCCCCGCTTTCGGAGCTCGTCAAGGCAATCCTGGCCTCGATATTCATGAACAACGTAACTCCTATGAGCAGGAGCGGGGGGGAACTGCTCAGAATGGCGTGGGTTTCCAGGAGGGCCAACATTCCAGCCGGGGTCTCCGCAGTCAGCATAATTTACGAGCGCATACTTGAGACAATACCAGTTTTTGTGCTCTTTCTCATGGGCATGAGCTATTTTTCTTCGGAAGAGCCCCTTCCTTTCGGGGTTCTCGGCATAACCGGAATCATCCTCATATGGGCAAAGTGGGACTCATTCGTAAGGCTCTCTCTCAGGTTTTTCAGAACCCCCGTAGCAGAGGAGGAGATGGAGAGGATAGCATCCCTGAAAAACTGTCACAGCCTAAACTTGGTGGGGGTTCTCCTGAGTTCGGCTGTGTGGGTGCTCGACGTTGTGAGGTTGAAGCTTATAACCATGGCCTTCGGGCTTAACATGGCCTGGAGCTTTATAGCCGTGATTTCAATCGCCAACCTCCTCCTGGGGCTGGTAGCCTTTACCCCCGGTGGGGTGGGCGTAATTGAGGGTGGACTGGTGGGGACACTCACTTACTTCGGAATCCCAACGGCTCTCGCGGTTTCGATAACCCTGCTGGAACGACTTGTCTCGTACGTCGTCAGCAGCCTGGTGGGACTGGTGGTTCTTCTGATGTCCGGAGGGGTTGAAATATGGAAAGCCTTAAAATCGCAATAGCGAGTGACTGGTTCTATCCTAAGATAGGGGGGATAGAATCACACATAGATGAACTCGCCCGCAACCTCCTTCTCCGGGGACATGAACCCTACGTCATCACCCACGATTACAGGTACATGGGACCCTACGTGGACAGCTTCCCCTACCCCGTTGCCAGATTTCGGGGCACGTTTTATTTCAGAAAATCCCATACCAGCCTTGGCTTCGGACAGCTCTGGGGGATAAATGAACTCTACAAAAAGGTGGGTTTTGACATCACGCACGTCCACAGCATATACTCCCCCCTGGCCATCTCCGTCTCGAAGATATCGAGGGGAATCCGGCACGTCCCGGTGGTCGCCACCAACCACTCATTCTACGGCAAACCATCCCTCGACGCCGTGATCGGCCCGTTTGTTAGGCACAACCTTGAGCGGATAGACACCTTCGTCGCCGTCAGCAGGCCCGTTGCCGAAGACACAAAAACTCTGCTGGGCAACACTCTAAACGGCAGGCCCGTACTCGTGGTTCCCAACGGGATAGACACAAGGAAATGGCGCCCTCCGGAACCGGAAGAGAGGGAGGAGGCGAGAAAGAGTCTTGGCGTCAGGGACGAAATCGTCGTACTGTATCTCGGAAGGATGACCGAGAGAAAGCAGGCCCACAGGATACCGGCAATAGTGAGGGGGGCGCTGAAGCGGAGCGGAGTCCCAAAACGCAAGGTGAAGCTCATAATGGTCGGCAACGGACCCATGCGCCCGGTCCTGGAGAGGAACCTTCGGGAAACCGGCATAGGGGAGATAACAGAGCTCTACGACTTTATGGAGAGGGGAAGGCTGATGCCCCTGTACTGGGCGGCCGACATCGTTCTGATGCCGGGAATACTCGAGGCTTTTCCCGTCGTGGGTCTGGAGGCCATATCAACCGGAAGACTTGTGATCGGGAGAAACGAAAGCGGCCTCTCGGACATGATAATAAATGGAGTTACCGGTTTTCTGGCAGACAGCGAGGAGGGCATGATAGAAAACCTCGCAACCGCCCTCCAGGAGAGGGACAGGCTTATAGCCATGGGCAGGGAAGCCCGGAAACGTGTGGAGAAGGAGTTTTCGTGGGATGTCGTCCTGGGGAAGATCCTGCGTATATACAAACGCACAATGGACATGAGGGACGAGATTGACAGGAGATACGTCCTTTACAAACTGGTTCAGGGGATAGGCCTATGATAGTTTCGATAACCTTTGATGTGGAGCACGACTGCCCGCCGTACCTGACGACGACCAGGGGAATGGAGGAAGGACTTCCGAAGCTCATCGACTTAATGGCTGAGAAAAGGGTGAAGGCGACTTTCTTCTTCACGGCGGAGATGGCGAAGCGCTTTCCGGAGCTGGTCAGGAGGGTGATCGATGAAGGGCACGAGCTGGGCAGTCACAACTACAACCACGAACGGCTTGACAAGCTCAGCAGGGCGGAGGGCGAGAGGGCCATCGTGAAGTCCCTTGAGGTGCTGCGCAGGTTCGGGGAAGTGGTGTCGTTCCGCGCTCCCAACCTGCAGTTTCCGAATTATTATTATGATGTACTGGAAAGAAACGGCATACTGGTGGACTCATCCAAGGCCACCTACAAGGGTTACCGGGAGGGCGTGAGGTTTTTCGGAGACGTCCTTGAGGTTCCGGCCTCAACCACCAGTTCTGTCATAAGGCTCCCCTGGAGGATTCAGGGGTTAATCCACTCCCACCTTAAGGAGCCCCGGGTTTACTTTGCCCACCCCTGGGAGTTCGTGCCGATGCAGAGGGAAAAGATACGGTTTGATTGCAAGTTCAACACGGGTGACAAGGCTGTAGAGCTGCTCGGCAGGCTGATAGACCACTACAAGCGCGAGGGGGCGAGGTTCTACACGATGCGCGAGTTTTATTCAGAATACCAAAAGCTTAAACGTGAGTAGGGAGAGTTCTCTCTGGGTGAGAGGCATGAGAGAGGCCCTTTACTGGGAGCCCCTGGAAGGGGGCAAAGTCCGCTGCAAGCTCTGCCCGCTCAACTGCATCATTAGCGAGGGGAAGCGGGGCTCCTGCAGGGTGAGGAAGAACATAGGCGGAAAGCTCTACACGCTCAACTACGGGAAGGTCTCGGCCATAGGTGCTGACCCGGTCGAAAAGAAGCCCCTCTTCCACTTCTGGCCCGGCTCCTGCGCGCTCTCGATAAGCTCCGTCGGGTGCAACATGCACTGCAGGCACTGCCAGAACTGGGAGATAAGCCAGGCAGACGAGAGCTTTCCGTACCTGCACGACATGACGCCGGAGATGGTGGTGGCCATCGCCAAGCGCTACGGCTGCGAGAGCATAGCCTACACATACAATGAGCCGGTAATCTGGTACGAGTTCGTCCTCGACACCGCAAAGCTCGCCCGAAAAGAGGGCATCTACAACCTCCTCATAACAAACGGCTACATCAACGAGGAGCCCTTCAGGGAGCTCGCGCCATATATAGACGCAATGAACATAGACATCAAGGCTTTCAGCGACGAGTTCTACATGAAGATAGCACGCGTCCCGAGCGCCGAGCCGAGCAGGAGGACAGCGGTAATAGCCAAGAAGGACTTTGGAATCCACGTCGAGCTTACCTACCTAATAATTCCAACGCTCAACGACAGCGAAGAGGAAATCCGGGCCTTTGCAAGATGGGTGGTGGAGGAGCTCGGAGACGACACGCCCGTCCACTTCTCGCGCTTCTTCCCGCACTACCAGCTCACGCACCTGCCGCCGACGCCTCTTGAGACAATTGAGATGGCCTACCGCGTGGCCAGGGAAGAGGGCCTGAAGTTCGTCTACATCGGCAACGTGCCCGGGCATCCCGGTGAGAACACCTACTGCCCGAGGTGTGGCAAACCTTTAATAGTCCGCTGGGGATTCAAAATCACCGAGTACAACATCACCGACGATGGAAGGTGTAAGTACTGCGGCGAGATGATACCCATCGCTGGAAAGCATGCCAAAAAGCGATATGGTGCTGAGTGGTGGTGAAAATGGAGAAAATTGAAGTTATTTTTTACATCGAAGCTTTATCCAACGAGAAGAAACTTTTAGAAAGGGCTATAGAGGCCACCGTGGAATCACTTAAAGGTGAGAAGTCAATAGAGGTCAAGGATATATCCGTTGGGGACATCCTCGAGGATGAAGAAGAGGAGCTCCTAAAGTATTCTGGTGTTATTGAGGCGAGAATAGTGGGTTCTTTCAGGGACGTGGCCCTTGCTGCCCTGAGATATTCCCCTGCCGTCGTTGAAGTCCTCCGCCCGGGTAAGATGGAGATAAGCGCTCGAGAGCTGATGGAAATCCTGGGCGACGTTGCGGTCTTCATGGCCAACCTGATGGAAAAATTCGGGGGGCTTGCAATCTATCCCAAGCTTGATGACCTTCCTGAACCGAAAATAGGCTATTCGAGGGACGAGATAGAGGCCATGATAGTGGAGGACAGGCAGATCCTTTACCGCTTCGTTGCTGAGGTGTATGACAAGGACGAGGAGACTGCGAGAGTTAACATGGCAAAGGCCCTCTCATATGAGGGATGCAGGATCAACAAGCTTACGGTGCAGAAAGCTCCTAACGATGATAAAAAGCTTTTGCTGGCTGCGGAGGTTCTTTCAGACTTTGAGACGCTGTTCCAGCTCATGGCCAAGTACGTGCCGGTTGCGCTCTCGATAATAGAGCCGGAAGTCATTGATGTGACTGCGGGGGAGCTCCAGAACGCCCTTACCGATATTTCTGGGTTTGCTCAGGAACTCATTACGAGGCCGCTTAAGAAACAGCTGATGGACAGGGCAAATACTACTTTCAGGCTTAACCCGTGAGATATTATCGTCAAAAGGCGAAAGTGCTATAGGCATTTAATTAAGCTTTCTTTCATTTTTACGGCAATGAGCGACCTTCTTTTTGGCTTAGAAAGGGTCTGAAAGCGAAAAGTATATATACCCCATGAGGTCAGAATGTTAGTGACAACACATGTCAGACCACCTTAGGGTGCAAACCCAAAAACGGAGGTGTAAAAAATGAAGGTGAAGAAGATCGCGGCCCTTGTTGCGGGTGCCGCAATGCTCGGAGCAACCGTTGGCTATGCCAGCGCAGTGCACTGGATTCCGAGCGAGGCTGAGATGCCCGCCAAGGACTTCTTTGTTAAGGACGGACAGCCAAACGTTAAAATCGTGGTTGGAAGCCAGGGCGCTGCCCAGGACGTTGTTGCCGCTGCCGACATAGCCGTTGCTCTTGGTACCATGCTCTACAACGAGAAGGAAGTTGAGGTCACCGGACCCGCTGTCTTCAAGGAGCTTCCGTACACTGCCGACACAATACCGGTTTACGAGACGCCGGATGTTATCGCGGTAAGCGATGAAGACCAGCTTGAGACTGCTGCTGCCAACTACTGGTACAATGGGGCACACTACGAAGAATATCCCTACTTCATATTCAGCAACAAGCCCAACTTTGACTACGTGCCGAGCGTTTATGACCAGTACTGGAATGACTACTACGTCCCCCACTACGACGGTACTAAGGAGAGCTGGCAGGCCCTTTGGGACGCAGATGACTATTATCTCTCCCTTGGCCGCATTGAGAAATTGATTGGGCCCACTGAGGACTGGATGAGTGCCCTGGACAGCGCTTCCCCCAATGTGAAGGTTACAGTGACCATTGACAGGATAGAGCTCGTGGACCCAGATGGAAAGAGCTACCCGACTGGTGATGAAAAGATATTAATCCCGGCAGGCAACTTCACGTATGCTGCCTCATTCACTCAGTGGACGTACAAGTGGGTTTCGGGAAGCTGCTGTGAGCCTGGATCTCCAGCATGGTATATTGACGACCCAGGTATCCAGCCGGGCGACTCGTTCACGCTCCTTGGCGAGAAGTACCACGCCATCTGTGTCTACGGAAACTACTCCGCCGGACTCGACATCGCGACCATCTGTCCGACCTGTGAGGCCGTTGGTGCCCAAGAGTACGTGCTCCTCCTCGCCACGGACGCCATTGGGGGACAGGAAGGATGGGTTACCGTCGGCGGAACCCTCACCGCCGGTCCGAACGACGAGTACACCATCAACGTCCTCGACATAAACATCGTCGGAACCGAGAAGGTCCTCGTCAAGGTCGTTGACAACACCGGCGTCAGGCCGGCTGCCACCATCGGTATACCCGTGAACCAGGCCTACAGCGTCTGGGGCGACTACGACGGCGACGGCGATGACGACCTCGTCATAACGCTCCACAGCACCTTCATCGGTGTCAACGGCAACACCCAGGCAAGGCTCCTTGTCTACACCGACCTCAGGGCAGTCAACGAGGGTGATCTCTGGCCGAACAGTGAGTGGAAGGTTCACTTCAGAGGAATGATTTACAACGCATCTGCATCGGAGAGGGTCAGGGGAACTGGAGACCGCTGGTACTATCCGAACATTCCGGGTGGTGGTGACAACTCATCGGGAATGATAGACCTTGTGGAGTACCCCAAGGCAGTGGTGGCGATTGAGCTGACCAACACCAACGACCTTCCGGATGAGAAGGGTGCTGCTAAGATAGAGGTACCATTGAACAACCCAGTGTACGAGCTTGTGTACACGGCGGACATATGCTCTGGAGAATGTAAGGACGAGGATAATGATGAGTACTATGGCAAGTACACGTACTCTGCCAGCGCATGGATCGAAGTTAACAGGGTCGGTGGCCTGCTGACCCAGGAAGTGGAGGTTGGTGATGAGTTCCAGGGTTACAGCCTCACTTCGATGGGTGAGGTCACCACCGTCGAGCCCAGCAAGGTCACCAGCCCGATAACCATGCTCGACGAGGAGGTCATGGCAGCTGGCCTTGACCAGGTCGGCAGCAACCTCATCCTCGTCGGCGGTCCGGTCGTCAACAGCGTCACCGCTGCCCTCGCCGAGAAGCTCGGCGTCCCGAGCGACTACGACGGCTGGGAGAGCGAGTTCGGCACTGGTGCCGACAGCGCTGTCGTGGCCTACAAGGCTGAGTGCGCCGACATCGGCGGCTACGGTGTCCTCCTCGTTGCCGGTACCGACAGGGAGGGAACCCTTGCTGCCGCTGAGGCCCTTATGGACTACCTCAGCGAACTCTGAAGGCCTTTTCCCTCTTTCTTTTAGTTAATTCCTTTTCTGGGGGTTTTGGGATTGAAGACGAGAAATCTTGCAGTAGCTTTAGTGGTGCTCTTGGTGGTGCTGGCTCCATTGGCCTACATTGGATACGGCTACGCTTCGTACTCGAAAGTCGTTGATCCGGGTGAGCCCGTTACAGTCGTGGATTACGTTGTTGTAAAGACGCCAGCAGGTCAGTTCTACTCCATGACGCTCCAGGAGTTCCAGGAATACCTGGCCCAGGGAAACAAGGTTCCCGAGGGTTCGCAGGTTTATAAGATCGCGGTTGAAAGCTACATCACCGGGAGCCCAGTGGTTGACCTGAACACAACCTTGAGGTCGATCTATGACTCATACACCATAATCCTCGGCGATCCCTCCGTCAAGGACTGTAAAGACCAGCCCGAGGTGTACATGGGGAGCTGCACCCAGCGTACTGTGGCGGTCATGGAGGTAACAGCCTTCGTCAGCAATATCTTCAGCACGGTGTACTACCTTAAGGGAATTGCCATGGGATACAACAACACAACGGCGAGGAAGTACGCGTTTCAGGAGGTGATGAAGCGCAACAGGAAAGGCTACCTTGATTTCTGGACAAAGTTTGAGCTTGGCAGGGGCAGCCTCGGAAACTCAAAGAACCTGGCGGTGCTGCTCATAGGCCCTGCAGAGGGGGGGGCCGGGAACAGGGTTTTCGTGCCCAGAAAGGGACTGCTGGTGTTTGAGGCAACAACAGACGATACCTTGAGGGCGGAGGTTGTGCTGGTTGAGCACCTAATAAACTTCCAGTGGCCGAACAACAGCACGGTCTCGGAAGTTAATCCGTGATCACTCCCTCTAGAAGTTTCCTTTTTTCCTCCCCAACCACCTTGAAGAACTCATCCTTTGACCGGAAGGGTCTGTGGGACAGTATTTTTGGAACGGTCTTCTTCCCTATCCCTGGGAGCATTCCCAGGATTTTCGGGCTTTCCCTGTTGATGTTTACAGGAATGTGGACTCCTGTAATGCTTCTTATCCCATGGTTCACAATCAAAACGTCGTAGAACCTTCCGAGTTCTATCTCTTTTGGAATCCCTACGATTAGGGGATAACTGCCCAGCTGACGGCCAAAGGTCAGCCCCCCCTCATGCACCTCTGCCAGGACATCTCTAAGAACGGTGCCCGCTGGGACGACCCTCCTGAGCATGGGCAGGTCAATCTCGTGACGTATCTTGTACTTGTAGTGGTGTATCAGCCTCTTGTGCTTCTCTGTCCTGACCTTGTTTCTCATGTTCCAAAGCGGCGTTCCAGGAAACACGACAACCTGCCTGATGTTGATCCTCCTGACCATGAGTCCGTCATCAAGGAGCTTCTTTAGGAACTGAAACGTTATCTCGTAGCTTTTCTTGGTCTCGCCGGGGAGGCCAAAGATGATGTTTATGCCCGGCAGAAGCCAGGGGAGTCCGTTTGGCCCGCGTCTTCCCCCGACTTCGTTGAGGATCTTAACCGCCTGATAGGTTTCTTCGGCAGTTGCGTTCAGGTTGTTGAGCCTGGCGACCTTTGGGTCTGCACTCTCAAGGCCAAAGGCGGCTACGTTTCCGGGGGTTCCGTACTTCACCAGCGTCTTTGCTATCCTCCTGCTTTCCTCCGGGTAGTTCGCTATCACCGCTGGGTTGGCGTTGTCAACGTGGAGGGTCTTTACTTCTGGGGCAGCAGCCCTGATCCCTTTGAAGAGCTTTTCAAGAGCGTCGGGGTTGGGAATCGGAACTCTGCCGTCAGGCTTTGCCATGTATGAGAATATGCAGCTCTGTCTTCCGATCCTGAAATGCCTTATTCCCTTCTCGTAGAGGCTCTTCACCTCCGCCACAACGTCCTCTGCAGGCCTGTCTTCCACGCTCTTGTACCTGGCGGGTTCCGTGCAGAAGGAACATCCTCCGATACCCATAGCCTTTGGACATCCCCTCTGCGTTTCAATCTCGACTATGATTTTGTCCGGGTATCCTGGGAACTGCTCGGCAACTTCGGATCCGAGTATTGCATAGTCTCTAAGCTCTTCATAAGTCCTAAATCGGAAGGGATCGGCCTCCCGCGGATTTCTTATATAATCGAACAGAAACGCCTCCAGATCCCCATAAACAACGTGGTCAAAGATTGAATGCGCAATCTGCAGTTCCCTTGAGGTTATCTTGTAGCCTCCCATGTGGGCAGAGCCCATAAATGCGGGGCCTCCGAGTATCTTTGTGCCGCTGAACGGTTTAATAAACGCGGCGACCTCCTCTATCTGGGACGGGACTGCTGAGAGGTACTTGCCGGGGGTGTGGAGCCCGCCTATATACACGATCACATCGGCTTTTTTCAGTATGGTCTCCACCATGGGGAAGTTTGGGGTCTTGTTTCTTGTTGCAATGCCCCCTTCCCCCAGAAAAGTTGCCCTTAAGTCGTCGATGGTGAGGTAGAATACTCTCGAGTCTTTTCTGGCCTTTTTTATTGCCCCATAGGCGTATCTGGGATATATTCCGAGATAAGGCGGAACGCCGAGGCCTGCGGGCTCGTCAGTGTAGCCGTCTATGGTGGCGACTATCATGGTGGGGGGTCTGTTTTGCCTCTTAAAAATCAATCGCATGACAAAAGGTATAAAAACTCTGAAGCCACGACTCTGTACATAGGTGAACTGATATGTCTGAGCAGCGCTTTAAAACTGAGGAAGAAAAGTCGAAGTTCAAGCGGATTTTGGAGGATATATTAAAGCTCAGCACCAAGGAGCTCCTTGCATACTGGATGGGTCAGGAGGTTGAAGAGGCTGAAATGTATCACAAGCTCTATGTCATTAGCAAGGAGGCCACTTGGGACGAGAGGGTTCCAAAGCTTTTTTTGGAAATGTATAAAGACTGTCTGGATCATGCAGAGGCCCTACTAAAGCTGTACCGCACGATGTATCCGAACGAGGAAGTTGTCAAGGTGGATGTGCCTTCCCTTGAAGTGGCACTGTCTGAAAATAAGCTGAGGGGGCTGGTGTACCAGGGAAGACTTAAGGAGATTCTCGAATACCTGATGGGCACGGAGAAAATTGCACACGACGTCTATGAATACTTGGCGACACAAACTGTCGATGAAGAGGTGAGGGGGACCCTCAAATGGCTGGCGGGGGTTGAAAATACACATTACGAAAAGCTGAAAAAGCTCTACGTGGAGCTCTTTGGAGAGTCTCCCGAGGAGGCAGAATAAGAGAATGCTCCCCCATTCTCCCAATCTCTGTTGAGAAGCAGAAACCCCTTTTGGCGGATTGGGCGTTCCCGGGCAAAGAATTTAAGTTTTTGGGTATTCATTATTGGAAAATAGCAGGAGGAAGAGACTTATGAATTGAGCATCATGTTTTTAAGTTTGTTAGCCCTAATTTTTTAGGGGTGAGCTGGTGGCGGAGGTGTTTTCTTCTGTTAATCATGTTATCCAAAAATGCCTTGAAAGGCTCCCGCACATGAGCCCTGAGGAGCTGCTCTCGTATAAGATAAAGGCTGAAGTTGAGGAAGCTGAGGTGTATTATCGGCTGTACGAGCTGAGTAAAGAAATGACTTGGAGTGAGGAGCTCCCTAAAATTTTCTATCAGCTCTATCAGGAGAACCTTGAACATGCTGAAAAGCTCATTGAACTTTACAAAAAGATTTTTCCGGGAGAAGAACCTATCCAAGTGAATCTCCCGTCCATAAAGGCTGTTTTAACGGAAGAAACATTAAAAGATTTTCTTGAACGGGCCAGGCTTGAAAGTCTTTTTGAAATCTTGATGAAAAATGAAAAAATGGCCAGAGAAATTTGTGAACACGTCTCCACTACGGCGGAAAACCCTGAGGTGAGGGAACTCGCTCGGTGGTTGGCGGAGAGAGAAGAGGAGCACTGCAACAGACTCAAAATGATTAAAAAATTGTCTGACACTAAACGGGGAGTCTCTAATCAATAAGGCCTTCATCTCTGAGAAATTCTTCAATATCCTTTATGTCCCCTATGGACAGCTGAAACACCCTCTTTCCTGCGTGGGGCACAGCGCTGAGGAGCTCGCGAACCCGCTTGAACTCTTCTTTACTCAGCCCAAGCATGTGGTGGGACTTCTTCAATGCTGCCACAACGGTGCTCCTCCTGTGCTGGAAGAGGGCCCTGACCAGGTCTTCATTCAGTTTGACCTGTTCGTTCTTCGGTTTTGGTTCGAGGACGACGACGGCGGAGTCAACCTTCGGCCTTGGCCAGAAGGCACCCCTGCCTATGCGCTCCACGAGCTCCGCGTGGGCCTTTGCCCGGACCATCAAAGACAGGCGGGAGTAGTTTTTGTCCCCGGGCTTGGCCACCATCCTCTGGGCAAACTCCAGCTGATAGATGAGGACGGCCCGTTCAAACTCGTACTTCAAGAAGCGGAAGGTGATTGGGGATGAAATCTGGTAAGGCAGGTTGGAGACTATCTTGTTGAACTCCGGAAAATCGACCTTCAGCGCATCGCCGTCAATTATTTCGACGTTTGACCACCTGTACTCCTTTCTCAAAATTTCCACGAGACGGGGGTCTTTTTCAATGGCGTACACTTTACCTGCATGCCGGCTCAGGGCATCGGTGAGAACTCCGAGACCAGGTCCAACTTCAAGAACGAGGTCTCCTTCGCTGAGCTCGGCCCTTTCAACGTTGCGTTCGATTATATCGGGAACTATGAGAAAATTCTGTCCGAGGTCTTTTCTGGCGTTGAGATTGTACTTAGAAATAAGGTAAAAGAGGCGATCCCTCATACCCTGAAAATCCTCCTTGGGCCGACAAAGAGCCTGTATTTGTCCTTGCCCACTATTTCATCGACGATCCTTTTGGCGATCATTTTGTATGGGTCTGGCAGTCCCTTTACCCTCTCTCTTAGGTCCTCGAAGCTCTTGAATGGTTCCCTCTTCCTCTCGTCGAGGATTTCCCACATGTGTTTCTTTCCTATGCCGGGCAGGAGTTCAAGGCTGTGAAGTCTGTTTGTTATGGGCGGGGCCATGTTGAAGAACTGGATGAAGCGCTCTTCGTTGTTCTTCACGATTTCCTCGACGACGTAGGGAAGTTCGGCCTTCGCGGTGGCAGTTAGGTCATCGTAGTGTATCTTCTTGTTGATCATAAGCACCTTGTCCCTCTCACCCTTTCCCACGAAGACTCTCTCGTAGAGCATCAGATCTGTCTTGGGGGTGATCTCGAGCAGTGTGAAGGCTTTTTCCCCTATTACCTGGGCCACGGGCTTGCCGCTCCTTCGCCCGGTGTTCAAATCAGTGTAACCTTCGGGGAGATAGTCCAGCACGTAAGCGTATTCCTCATACTCAACGTTCCGCCTCTTCTTCTCGAGGCTTTCCCGGTAAGAGTGTTTCCTATACCTGTCCATTTTTCTCCCCCACAATTTATACTTCTCTGGCTTTTTATACTTTGTTAAGAAAAGTGAGAAGAAAAGTCACTCCCGGTACTCATCCAGGAGCGAGATGATTTCCTCTGCTTCCTCGGGGGAGGGCGTGTAGTCCTCCTTCGAGAAAATAACTCGTATGTCCGAGTAGTCCTCGGGCATAAGGTCTATCAGTTTGGATGCCAGCCTCTCGTCGAGCCATTCGAAAAGGTTCATGAGTTTCCCTTTGAGCTCCTTTGCCTGTTCTGGCTTGAGCTTTGCGAATCTCTCGGCATGCTCCAGGCTAACTCTAGCCTCGTAGAACATGGGCTCTTCGGGGTTCTCTTCCATCCCCTCAGCCTTCCTGCGCTCAAGGAGCTCTTTTGTCTCGGCTATTGTGAGGTAGTGCTCCTTGAGCTTTTTACGGCCTATCATGTTCATCCCTTCTGGGCCCTGAGGTGAACCGGGTGTATGAAGAACGTCTTAACTTTCCCGCCATCGGTGATCTCGACGACATAGGCATCGCCGCGCTTGCCGACAACGGTGCCGGTTCTTCCGTGGAACCTCGGGTCGGGCATACCCTTGTGGTAGCTGGGCTCAATGACTATGTGGACCTTCTGTCCGACCTCAAACTCCTGAAGGAACCTTGTCAGAGGAGGCAGGCCTCTCTCCCTTGGCTTTTTGCTGAGCTTTCCGCGAGTCTTCCTACGGAAGCTGTGTGCCTTTTTAACCATTATCAATCACCTCTCAACTTTTATGGGCCCGAACGGGCAAATCCAGGTTTACAGCACGGAATTTTTTCAAGGGGGAAACGCTTTTCGCTCCGTTTAGACTTAGGACTAACCCCCTGGGAATCACTAAAACCTACAGGGGCCCCTTTATAAATCTTTCACTCCAAAGTGCAAAAGCAAAAAGAAAAGCTACCTGCGTCTCAGCAACAGTACCGGGAGCGAGAGTATCAACAATATTCCGAGTCCGCAGATGCCTTCACCCGGCTCATCTTTCAGGGCAATCACGGTAGCTGGAGCTTCCTTGGTTTCCTCTACCTTAACTGGCGACTCTACGATTTTTATACTAATACTGGTGGAAACAACCTCTGGTCCGGGTACGAGTTCAAAGTCTGCGGGGGCAACCCTAACCTTAACGTCGATCGCTCTGAGATTGGGCCCGATGGGCTCTGCGTCAAAATGCGATACTATTCCGAGGCCCTGGAATTTCAAGAATGTTCCAGATGACATCTCCTTTCTCCAGAGGGCTATGAAACGGTCGCCTTCTGTACTTATCCCCCTCGGAGCGATGAGCGCGGTAAGGCTGTCTTCAGATGATACCACAGTAAAGCTCTTGACCACGTTCCCCTTTTGGTCTGCTTTAATTACGGCGTAGGTTGTATTGAACCCGCCATCACACTCCAGTTTAAAGGACTCCGTGATGGGGAGCTGAAAAATGATGTGGCCTTCGGAGGCCGTTAGTATTGGGGCAGGCTCGGTTGAAAATGAGCTGGAACTCACTGCCGTTGCGTTTTCGCCTGTTTCTGTGCAGATTCTCTCAGGAATTAGCGTGTAGCCCTTGGCCCATAGCGTTTTATTTCCGAGTATTGCCCCCAGCACCGTTCCGTTCGAGGAGCCGCCCAGGAGATAAACCGTCTCCCCAAAAGACCGTGCCGACTTTATGAAAAACTTCCTGAGGGGACTTTTAATCTGCCAGTTTTCAAGCGGCTGACCGTCCTTGTTGAGCCGTATATAATACCAATCCTCCATGGTGTGGACTATCAGGTAGTAGCCACTGCCGGTTTTTCCGACCGCCGTGCTGTAGAGCTCTCTCAGGTGGGACACCCTGTATTCCCGAGCCCAGAGAATTTCCCCGTCCGCATTCAGGGCCAGAACCAGTGGAACAGAGACCTGTTTTCTCTCGATGAAGCTGTCCACATGGGTGGCGATGAGTATTTCGTCTCCCTCAATTGCCACCGAGTCTATAAACGGGATCCAGCCCTGGCCTACATCGAGAAGGTAGTCTTTAGACCAGAGAACTTTTCCCTTTTTGTCCAGTTTAATCACCCATATGTCAGTGTGGTTCCCCTTGTTGCTCTGCCCAACGAGAACTATTGTACCGTTGGCGGCCGCCTTGAGTACTCTGGGAGATGGGTAAAGCGGGGCACCCTTTACGTTCTCCCCCCACCTGAGGGAGCCGTTTGGATAGAAACTGCCAACCCAGGCCCCGGGAACCACGGGGGTTCCGTTAGCGGTCATGTTAAACGGGACGACCACCACAAAACCTCCATTCCCATCACTTCCAACCCCTGCTACCACCTCAGGGTAGGTTACCATTCCCTCTGGTGGACTCACTATTCCCGCCGAACCCGCCACAAGCCCGGCAAACAGCAACATCACAAGTGCGGGATAGAGAGCTCTCTGGAACATCTAACCACCGATTCAACTTCGAAGAGGAAATATAAATGGATTTCTACAGAAAACCTGCTACTCATCAAGGATGTTAAGGACATCAAGCCTCTCGCACCACGCGTTCTTTCCGAGCAGGTCAGTTACCGAGGGCTTTGTGCGCCCTTTGTCGCCGGAGATTAATTCCTTGATGTAGAGCCCGCCGTCGGTGACGAGGCGGAGCTCAAAGTGCTTCCCGTCAACCCACCTCGCCTCGGCCTCGTGAACCTTCCTCACCCGCACCCTGTTGGCCCTCGCCTTTCTAACGCGCCAGGGCGTCCTCTGGTGGATTTCAAGGCCGGTGAGCTTTTTCGCAACTTCCTCGGCTTCCTCGGGAGTGACCCCTTCCTCGACGAGGACGAGCGCGAGGTATTCCTTCCTGTGGTTCCTGGTGAGCACTTCCTCGGCTTCCTTTGCCGAAACGAAGCGCAGGTTGAGCACTTCTACCTTCCCGCCCGCGTTTATCTCTCCCGCTACATTCTCAAGGTTAACCTTTCTCCTCTTCGGGCTCTTAACTTCAACTATGAAGGGCCTCCC
The DNA here is from genome assembly GCA_021160985.1 of Thermococcus sp. Classification (GTDB taxonomy): domain Archaea; phylum Methanobacteriota_B; class Thermococci; order Thermococcales; family Thermococcaceae; genus Thermococcus. Next base: position 1,457 of record JAGHBN010000040.1, on the reverse strand, counting down.
GTTGCCGAGGATCCTTACGTCAACGTCCTCCCTTCCGGCGCCCTTAAAGACGCACTTCCCCCCAAAGGCCCTCGAAAACGCCCGACAGATTATAGAAGCGACGCTATCCTCGAAGTCTGGCAGAGGGGTCTGGGGAATCCCGCGCACGAGCTTTCTGTAGCGACCGTAAACGTAGATGGGATTAATCTGGAGCTCAACATTACCTGAAAACGGTTCCACGATGAAGACGACGTCCGGTTCCTTTGAGGTGTCCTTTCCCGTGGCCCGGCCGAAGGCCTTGCCAAGCTCGCGGTTGAACTCACGGTTTATCGGCTCGGCGGTGTCAATCCCGAACTCCCCCCAGATGGCTCTCTCTTTCTCTCTGATTTCCTCCGGGAAGCGGGAACCCACGAGAAACGTCTCGAACTCAATACCCTCGCTCGCCTTCTTCATAGTCTCCACGAGCTCTGGAATCCTCCCAAAGACGTTGTGGCAGAGCCCGCACTCATCTGGCTCCTTTATGGGTTCTAGACCCTCCGCAGAACGCTCCATGTTGAGGACAAACCTTACCGCTCTCCCGCGCTCCTCGTTGGTGCCCTTGCCGAGCTTGGCGAAGAGCCTGCCGAGGCAGTGGTCGCAGAGCCTGTATTTTTCAAGAACTTCACCGGCCTTCTCAATTATCATTGTCTCACCCTAAAGCTTTTTATTTTCTCGCCCAAGTTCCTCCGATGGCCACTCGGCGGGAACGGATAATAAGCCTTTTGGAGGAGAGGGACTATTCCGTAAGCGAGCTAGCGCAGGTTCTCGGCATCAGGGGAAAGGGGAGCAAGAGGATGATTCTTGAGGACATCAGGGCCATTCAAAAAGTCCTTAAACGCGAGGGGAAGGTTCTCCTCATAAAGCCCGCTGAATGCAGGAAGTGTGGCTTCCGCTTTAAACCGGAAATCAACATCCCGTCCCGCTGTCCCCGCTGCAAGTCCGAGTGGATTGAAGAGCCGAGGTTTATGATAGCCGGGCGGTGAAGCAAAAGCCCTTATAAGCTCGGCCCCTATTCTCATCGGTTGAAGTGAACGAGGGGATGCGCATGAGAAAGGTTGAGGAATTTATGAAGAGACATAACCTTGAAGTGGGCGACCTCATCAGGGTCGTCAGGAGGGAAGGGAACGAGAGGATTACCTTCGAAGGCCTCGTGATGCCCCCCTACGAGCTTTCTCCGGGGGAGACGCTGACGATAAAGCTCGACAACGGCTACAACGTCGGCGTTCTGATTGATGCCATTGAGAGCGTTGAAGTCATTGAAAAGGCCGTCGAGAAGCCGAAGATGGAGTTCAAGGAGGTTCTGCCGAGGAGGGAAGGGCTTCCGAGCGTCACGATTCTAGGAACTGGAGGGACGATAGCGAGCAGGGTTGACTACAAGACCGGTGCCGTTCACCCGGCTTTTACCGCCGAGGAGCTGGCGAAGGCCGTCCCCGAGATAT
>JAGHBN010000094.1 GCA_021160985.1 Thermococcus sp. | reverse complement strand
TGCTGCACCAGGCCGTGGACTATCTCTCGGCTGATACGCCCTACGCAAAGGCCTTCGACCTCCACCTGAACGAGCTCCCGGAGGGGTTCTCGTACTACGCCCTCGGCCACATCCACGTCGCGAGGGTTGCGGAGCCTTCCAAAACCGGCTTTTCCGGGCCCATCGTCTACCCGGGCTCGCCCGAGAGGACGGAGGTAAGGGAAGCAAGCCACAGGATAATCTACCGGAAGAGGCTCGTAGAAAAGAAGCTGGAGGAAAACAGAAAGGGATTCTACATCGTGGAGGACTTCCAGCCAGAGTTCGTCGAGATAGAGACGCGGCCGTTCTACTCGATAACCGTGGAGGGCTCGTCAAAGGAGGAGTTCCGGAGAAAGCTGAGGGAAATAGCACCGCTCCTTGAGAAGGGCTCGGTGGCCGTCGTCACCCTCGAAGGCACGGTCAGGGGAGGACTGAGCATAGCCGAGGTTCAAGATGTCCTCAGCGACTCCGGAGCGGCCTACTACACCCTCCACAGCCGTGTATCTTCCGAAGTTGTCTCGGCCACCAGCGGGCTGAAGGAGGAAGAACTCTTCACGGAGTGGGAGAGGGAAGTCCTCAGGCACCTCACGACCGAGCCCAAGGAATTCAGAGAAACCATAGACGGCTTTATTGAGTGGCTCAAGGAAAGCCTTGAAAAAAAGCTCGTGGAAGCGGAAAACCCCAACGCAGGTGAGGTCAAACAGAAACCTCCAGAGCCCAAGAAGCCCGAGAAGAGGAGTGAGACCAAAAAACCGCCCAAGGGTGTCGGTCTGGACGCGTGGCTGAGGAGGGGATGAAGATGAGACTGAAGAGGGTTGAAATAAGGAACTTCCGCTCTCACGCCAACAGCGTCGTCGAGTTCAACAGCGGTATAAACCTCATAATAGGCCAGAACGGTGCGGGCAAAAGCTCGATACTCGAAGCCGTTTTTGCCGCCCTCTATCTCGGCCACCCAAGCTTCCCAAGGGGATACCGGCAGGTAAACGTGAGGATAGGCGCCAGCAGCATGGAGCTCAGAATGGAGTTCGAGCACGAGGGAAAGAACTACACTATAGTGCGGAAAGATGGGGAGAGCTATCTAAAGGAAGATGGAAGGATAATTGCCGAGAAGGAGAGCGAGATAGCGCGCTGGGTTGAAAAAAACATTTTTCCGCTCCACGTTTACCGAAACGCCCTTTACATCCGGCAGGGCGAGATTGAGACCATAATAACTGACGAAGAAACAAGGAACAGACTCCTGAGAAAAGTGCTGGGTATAGAGGACCTTGAGATGGCCGAGGAGAACGTTAAGGAGACGCTGCGCGAGATAAAGCGGAGAAAGGCGGAGAAAGAAAACCTCGCCGGAAGGGAGAGGGAAATAAAGGACGGCATAGTGGAGTACGAGGGAAAGCTCAAGAGCACCATGGAGGAAATAACTGAACTCCGAGACGAGCTCTCCCGGGCCAGAAAAGAGCTCCGGGCCTTAGAGAAGGAATACACCCGGTTGAAATCTCTCAAAGAAGAAATTGTGCGGCTTGAGAAGGCCCTCGTGGAGAAGGAGAAACAGGCCGAGGGAATCCAGGAACTCATAAGGAACTATGAGAAGCAGATAGAAGACCTGAAAAAAGAGCTCGACGAGTTAAAGGGGAAAGAAAAACGCCTAAAAGAGCTGGAAGGGCCGGCCAAAGAGTACGAAAGACTCAGGGAGCTTTTAAAGAGAGAAGACGAGCTCAACTCAGTGAAGCTCGAGAGGGAGCGCCTTAGGGAGCGTGAGAAGCACCTCAGAGAGGAAACCGGTCGGGAAGATGAAATCAGAAAGAAGCTTGAAGAACTTAAAACAGAGTACAGAAAACTCAACGAGGAGCTGAAACTCCTCAAAAAGTCCGCGGACGAATACGACAGAGTAAAGAGGCTGCTGGGGGAGAGGGAGAAGTACCTAGATGAGCTGAGAAGGGCGGGGCTGACCCGGGAGGAGCTAAAAGAGAGGCTTGAAGAGCTCGATTACGCTAAGAACGAGCTGGAAAGCGTCAGAGAGGAGATAGTAAGGGTCAAAAACGAGCTGTCCGAGCTGATCGGCAGAGAAAACAGCCTCCAGGAGAACCTAAGAAGGCTCGAAGGAGCGAAGATATGTCCCCTCTGCAGGCGCCCGATAGAGGAGCACGACGAGGACAAGATCAGGGGGGAGTACAGCAGGGAGTTCGAGGGGATAAAGAAAATGAAGGGCGAGCTCGAGAGAAGGCTCAAAGAATTCGAAGAAAGGAAAAAGAAACTTGAAGCCGTTTTAAAGGACGAGAAAAGGCTTCTGACACTTTCAAAGGTTCTCAGCCTCCTTGAGGATGTTGAAAAGCGCCTCGAAGGCACCGACCCCGAGAAATTAAAAGGAGAAGCAGAAAAGTTTGAGGAGACCAGCAAAAGGGTCGTGGAACTAAGGAGGGACATACTGAACCTCCAGGAAGAGCTCGACAAGCTGGAGGGTGTAAGAAAGGAGCTTGAAAAAATCCAGAAAAAGCTCGAGAGCCTCTCCAGGAAGGAAGTGGACATCACTGCTGAAATCAGAAAGAACGGGTTCTCATCGTTCGAAGAAATTAAGGGGAGGCTTTCCGAGCTGGAGAAACCCTACAGGGAATACCTCTCACTGAAGGACGTCCCCAGGAAGGTTGAGATAACCGAGAGGAGAGTCTCGAAGATTGAAGAGATCAAATCCGCAAAGGGGCGGGAGCTCGAAGGGGTTAGAAAGGAGCTCCTCGAACTCAGGGAGAAAGCGCAGGAGCTTTCAAATGAATTTTCAGAGGAAGCCTTTGAAGAGACCGAGAGAAAATACCGCTCGCTTCTGGAGAAGGTCGCCGGCCTCGAGAAGAGTGTTGAGGGAAGGGAGAAGCTCCTGGAGGAGGTAAAGAAACACCTTGAGGAGCTTAAGGCGCGCCTAAAGGAGATAGAGGAAGCCAAAAGGGAGTTAGGAGTTCTTGAAAAGCTGGAAAAGGAGCTTAATGTGCTGAAGGACAAAATAACAAAATTCAAGGCGGAAGAAGAGGTCAGGGGCCTTGCAGAGGTGGAGAGAATAGCCGGAGAAACTTTCTCGGAGATGACGGAGGGCAAGTACCAGGGAATCAAAATAATCAGGGAGAAGAAGTTCAAAAAGGAGAGGCTCCTCATAAAGGTCCTCTACCAGGGAAGGGAAGTTGACGTGGACTTCCTGAGCGGCGGTGAGAGGATAGCCCTCGGACTGGCCTTCAGGCTCGCACTGTCCCTCTACAAAGTGAGGAACATGGAGCTCCTCATACTCGACGAACCGACGCCGTTCCTCGACGAGGAGAGGAGGAGAAAGCTGATAGAGATCATCTCCCAGCACCTCAGGAAGATACCGCAGGTGGTCATCGTCTCTCACGACGAGGAGCTGAAGGACGCGGCGGACTACGTCATCAGGGTGACGCAGGTTGGAGGAAGGAGCAGGGTGGAGGTGGAGAGCGTTGGAGCGTATTAGCGACATTCACCTGGAGGCCGTCAGAAAGTACCTGCAGAAACAGCTTGAGACGATAGAGGAGCTAAAAGAACTCGTTGCCCAAAAATACAGGTGGCTCCCGTTCCCCGAGCCAGTAGAGGGTAGTGTCTATGCCGTCGACGGCAGCAGGATGATGAAAAGGCTCAGCGGTGCAATAGTCTACGCGGTCTCCGCGGCCGGAATCGGCGAGAACATGTACCACTGGCACGAGATAGGGCTCGTCTCGCCCTACAAGCACGTGGACGAGCGCGTCAGAATTCACATGGAAATACTGGAAAAGAGAATGGGAGCCATGCTTGGAGATATGGGCGCCGACCTGATCCTCATAGACGGAACCCTCAGCGGCTCGATAATACGCCCCCCAACATACATAGGGTCAAACACCGACAAGCTATACGAAAAGCACAAAGACAACCTTTACGCCCTTTCACACGGCTTTCTCAAGCTCCTTGACAAAAAATGGGAGGAATGGAGGGAGCAGCTGGAGAGCGAAGGGGTCATTAACTTTCCAACGCTTCTCTCACGGGGCGAAGCCGGAAAGAACATCTTCGAAGTGCTGGCCGAGGAGGGGGTTCAAGAAGCCAAAGGCGACTGGTGGAAGGAAGACGAGGAGGACATAGTGATTTTCCTGGAATACCTAGAGCTCCTCCACGCCCTAGACAGGCTCTTCGCCCACAACGTCGCTTCAATAGCCAAGACGTTCTACAGAGACGACATCATCAGGAGCGTCTTGAAGGAGCGGATTATTCCAATGCTCGACGCACCCGTCCTCGACGCTCTCTCCCCGGAGAGGGGATACGTGCCTTTCTGGCCACAGAAGGAGGGCGAAAAGACACCCACGCTCATCATAGACGACCTGATGGACGCGGGACACTTCAGGAACCTCCTGAAGGTCGTTGATAGGAAAATCAACGGCGGCAAAAAAACCTACAGCGAAAGAATAAACCCGTTCTACATCAGATTCGTTGACGGTGGGGTGGTGTATCTCCTCGAAATCCCCGGACACCAGGATCCCGTAAGGACAATCGCTCTTATTCTCTCCGTCTCGGAGGACGAGTACGTCGTGCCCCTTGAATACGCCCACCACGCCGTCGTCATCAAAAAACCTGAGTTCGAGGCCTACGTAAACGCCATCCTGAGCGCCCTCGTGAGCGAGGATGAGAGATTCCTCAGCTTCCTGCGCTATGGTCGGGAGCCGCTCGAATGAAACTCCCCTCGTTGCGCAAAGTTTATTAACCCCCCCACCATTTTACGCATGGTGATAGTGTGATTCGTGTTGAAGGACTCGTAAGGAAGTTCGGCTCAACCGTGGCTGTTAAGGGAATCTCCTTCACTGTTCACGACGGAGAGATTTACGGCCTCCTCGGGCCGAACGGGAGCGGAAAGAGCACGATGATGAAGATTCTGGCCGGGATTCTGAGCCCCACATCCGGGCGCGTTGTTGTGGACGGCGTTGATGTAGCGGAGAATCCCCTTGCCGTCAAGCGAATAGTCGGCTACGTCCCCGAGACGCCCGTGCTTTACGAGAGCCTGACGCCGGTTGAGTTCTTCAACTTCGTGGGGAGCGTAAGGAGGATCCCAACGGAAGAGCTCCAGGAAAGGGTCGAGACCCTTGTCAGAGCGTTTGGAATAGAGAACTATCTCGGCGAGATGATAGGCTCCCTCAGCTTTGGAACGAGGCAGAAGGTGTCCCTCATAACGGCGATGCTCCACGACCCAAAGGGTCTCATACTGGACGAGGCGATGAACGGCCTCGACCCCAAGAGTGCCAGAATTCTCAGAGAGCTCCTCCTCCAGTTCAGGGAGGAGGGCAGGAGCATAGTATTCTCCACGCACGTTCTGGCGCTGGCGGAGACGATATGCGACCGCGTGGGAGTCATCTACAACGGCGAGATAATAGCGGAGGGGACGGTGGAGCAGCTCAAGGAGTTCGCGCACGAGGAGAGTCTCGAGGATGTCTTCCTCAAGCTCACCGAGAGTCAGGAAGAGGTTTCGAACATAGTCAGGGCGCTTAAAGATACTCTTTAAGGTGAGGGCATGTTCGAGATAGTCAGAATCCTCTACAGGGAGCTCCACTACCGGCGTTTGAAGAGCAACCCTCAGATAGCGACTGACCCGGAGAAGTTCATGAAACAGCTCAGAAATGCCGGCGACCTAAAGAGGGGGATTGCGCTTCAGGGGATTACATTTCTGTTCCTCGGCTTAATTATGGCCGGAGCAGTTGCCGGAGCCGAAGATGAAACCAGGGCGGCGGTTATGTTCGCCACCTACGCCCTGCTCCCCTTCATAATGGCGCTCTACACGACAACTGTCAACGCTTCCTACGCTACCTCCATGGGGATCTTCGAGCCCCTCAAACCCCTCCCGATAAGAACCGGCTCAAAGTACCTCAGTGTGCTCCTTGCTATAGACAACGTTCCTGCGGTCATCGCGCTCCTCCCCGCGACCACTGTGATGACTGCAAAGTACGGAATCCCCGGCCTGCTGGGCTTCTTCTGGATACTCACCGGGGCATTCCTCGGCCACATCCTGGGGCTGGTTGTCTTCACGTTCTTCGGTTCGGCGAGCGTTGGCGGTAGGTTCTCGAAGCTAAGAACGCTGGCGAGAACTCTGGGAGTCGTCCTCTTCATCGGCATGTTCTACGCCCTCAACTACCTCCAGGAGTACGTCAACGAGCACTACAGGGATTTACTGCCCGTTTTCTCGAAGTACTCCCTCGCATATCCGTTCTCGGTCGCCTCGATAACGGACCCTCTCCACTCCTTGCTCATGATTTCAGGCTACCTTGCCGTTCTCATTCCACTCTACTGGCTCATCCTCGGAAGGCTCTGGGGCAGGCTCGAGGAGGGGGCCATGGTTTCCCGCTCCAGAACCGTCCGCTTCAAGGCAGAAAGCCACCATCCGATAGTTGCCCTCGCCCTCAAAGACTTCAAAATAGTCTTCAGAAAGAGCGCCCTACTCGTTGGGCTGATCTTCCCCCTCTTCATGATCCTCCCCAGCGCGATAAACATCTTCAGGATAGGGCACGTGAACGAGTGGACGGCCGCTTCCGTCCTGCTGATGATATCGTGGATAGCCTCCGTCGGCATAGACACCGTCCTGAAGATAGACGGAAAAGAGTTCGAGTTCCTCAGAACCCTCCCAATAACCCTGGGTCAGTTCCTCAGGGCAAAGCTCCTAGTTATGAACGCCGTTCCGGTCACCGCGGGCACCGGGCTTATACTGGCGGCTTCGTACCTCGACGTTAGAGCCCTCTCCATGCTCCCTGCCGCGGTCATCTTTCCGCTCCTGACGTCCTCACTGGCACTGGCCTTCTTCTACCACGGTGAAAGCGAGCTATCAGTGCCGGAGACGAACTTCGGCCACGTACTCGTGCTGCTGATAATCAACGGGTTTACTCTCGGGACAATCGCCAGCCTCTGGTACTTCCTCGGCTATCCCTACGCACTGGCTCTGGCCGCTGCCGGCCTGATGGCGGTTCAGACCCGCCTCAGCAGGTGACGTGGAAGATTCCCAGAACCTTTCTTTTTCCGTTCAGCTCGTTGAAGAGCTCCACGGCTTTTCCGGTGGGGAGCTCGTGGACTTCCTTTCCCCTGACGAGTTCCCTGCTCTCCGGCAGGAGCGAGAGGTAGCCGTACATCCCGGTGCCGACTATGATGACGTCGAAGTCTTCCTTCAGGTACTCCCTCAGCTCTTCCGGGTCGAGTTTGTGGCTGGTGCCGTGCTTTTCTTTGCTGAGGCACTTTTTCCTCCTCTCAACCCTCCCGCTCGGATATATCACGATGTCGTGGTCGTAGGTTTTCCCGTCGATGGTTATCCTCCCGAAGGCCGGATATTCAAGCTTCATTCTTTCACCCCGAGCGCGTCCCGCAAAATCCTTTCATGGTCAAAGGCCAGCGGCAGCCTTAGGGCCTCCTCTATTGGGAACACATGGACTTCTCTGGCGTCATCTCCTGCTCTGAGCTCCCCCTCGCCAAAGCACAGGAAGGCAACGGAAACCGTGTGGCCCCTTGGGTCTCTGTTCGGATCCGAGTAAACGCCCAGCAGCCCAAGAATTCTGACATCGAGCCCAGTCTCCTCCTTCATCTCCCTCTTCAACGCCTCCTCAACGGTCTCACCGTACTCAACAAAGCCGCCAGGGAGGGCATAGTGATCTTTAAACGGCTCGTTCTTCCGCTTTATGAGGACGAGACCGTTGTTGTAGAGGATCACGCCATCGACTGTGAGCCCTATGCACCTGTGGAGCTCGGCCTTCAGACCGTGCTTCTCTGCGAGGGCCTCTGCTTCCTCGCGGAACCTGCTTATGTCGGCGCCCCTCGGGGCCTTGACAAGCAACACATACCGCTCCATAGAAACCACCTCAGTGAAGTCCCTTCTCATCAACATCAGCGTGCTGACGTTTCATCATCGGCTTACGTACCTATTCAAAACCCTTTTTATACCCTTTTCACACTCACGTTCTTCGCAAGCTCCCCCAGCTCATCGGCAGAGATGTCGACACTCCTGCGCTCCAGAAAGAGTGCTGTAAAGGCCACAGCACGTTTGAGAGACTGGATAAACGGACAGCTCGTGTAGAAGTAGCTGAACGCGGCAAGGAAAACGTCCCCTGCCCCCGTGGTGTCCACCACATCGGCTTTAACGGGCTCGAACTCGTAGGGCCTACCCTGGAAGTAGGCGGTACCCTTCTCCCCGCCCCGGGAAACCAGGAAAACCTCAACGTCACCGGGAGAAAAGCCGGTCAGGTGGGAGGCTTCTTTTTCGTCGGCGTGCACCACTTTCACGCTCCTTAGGAAAGAGGCATCCAGCGTGGACTGAGACACTTTTCCGAGCAGGGGTTTGCGGATGAAGCCCTGAACATCGAGGGAGACAAGGGGGAACCTCTTAACAGCTTCCTTCACGAGTTCGGGCGGAATTTCCCCCGCCACAGGATTCATGATGACCATTTCGTAGCCCTTCCTGGGGAGCTCCCTGAGGGGCTCGGCCACGGAACGGAGAAAAAGCTCCCTATCAGGGCTGGTGTAGCGGAGCTCATAGACCGTTGTCGAGCGGGAAGGAAAAATCTTGAGGTCGACCCCGAAGCTTCTGATATCGTCGAGCCATTCCGCAGGAAAGTCATCGCCGATGCTTGTCCATACCTCAACCTCACAGAACCTCGAAAGAACCAGGGACGAATAATACGCCCCACCACCTATCCTGAGTCTCCTATCCGACCCTTTCACGATTATATCCTTCACAAGATGCCCGAGAACGAGACACTTCATTTTGTTCCTCCTAAACTTCTTTTTCTATTCAACACAAATAAAAACCTTTTGGATATGAACCACAAAGTTTATAAACTAAGGAGCGAAAAGTTTAAAAGGATGTAGTCTTTTGGGGTGGGGCTATGAAACGGCTGGGAAAGGTTTCTCACTATGCGAAGCAGGGGCTTCTCATTCTTCGCTCAAGTTGGGTTCCAGCACTCAACGAGCCCGTTGTTGACAAAAATCTCAGATTAGTCGGCACTGTCAAGGACGTTTTTGGGCCTGTTGAGACGCCGTACGTGGCAGTTAAGCCCAAAGTTAAGAACCCTGAAAACTACGTGGGAGAGCTTCTTTACGTGGACAGAAGCCGTAAAAAGAAAGCGAATCACGGAAAGAAGAAAACTAAGGGCAATAAAAGACGCCCTGCCCCCAGGAAAAGGGGGTGAAAGCTTTTGGCTGATAAGAAGGTATGTCCTATCTGTGGCTCCGATAAGTTGTTTTACGACCCGCGCAGGGGCGAGATTGTCTGTTCTGTCTGCGGTTACGTTGTGGAGCAGAATGTCATCGATGAAGGGCCCGAGTGGCGTGCGTTTGATCCCGATCAGAGGGCAAAGCGCGCGAGAACCGGAGCACCGATGACGTTGATGATACACGACAAGGGGCTTTCAACCGATATAGACTGGCGTGACAAGGACATCCACGGCAACCAGCTGACCGGCATGTACAGGACAAAGATGAGACGCCTCAGGATGTGGCAGAGAAGGATGCGCATAAACGACGCCGCTGAGAGGAATTTAGCCTTTGCCCTGAGCGAGCTCGACAGGATGGCAGCACAGATGCGCCTGCCGAGGCGTGTCAAGGAAGTGGCGGCTTCCCTCTACAGGAAGGCCGTCATGCGAAAGCTCATCCGCGGCCGCTCAATAGAGGGCATGGTCTCCGCGGCGCTTTATGCAGCCTGCAGGATGGAAGGCATCCCGAGGACACTCGATGAGATTGCCGCGGTTTCCAAGGTCACCAAGAAGGAGATCGGGAGGAGCTACCGCTTCCTGGCACGGGGCCTGAACCTGAATCTCCGCCCGACGAGCCCGATAGAGTACGTCGACCGCTTCGGTGACGCCCTCAACGTGAGCGCCAGAACTAAGAAGAGGGCAAAAGAGATACTGCAGGAGGCCATCAGGCGCGGCATAACAAGCGGAAAAGGCCCCACTGGACTGGCGGCGGCGGCCCTCTATGTGGCGTCCCTTCTTGAGGGGGAGAAGAAGACGCAGAGGGAAGTTGCTGAAGTGGCTCACGTGACCGAGGTCACGGTGAGAAACCGCTACAAGGAGCTTGTGGAGAAGCTCAACATAAACGTCCCGATATGAGGGATCGGCGTGCTCATAGCAGTCGTCAGCGACACCCACTACGGCGATAAGACCAGAAATCCTCCTTCTAATCTTTTCCGGCACCTTGAGAAGAGAAAGCCAGACCTGGTGATCCACGCCGGTGACGTTACCTCCCATGAACTTCTGGAGGAGCTCGAGAGGTTCGCCCCTGTGGTGGCCGTTCGGGGGAACGCTGACCACCTCAGCCTCCCCGAGGAGAGGGTAATCGATGCGGAGGATGTCAGAATTGCTGTTCTCCACGGACACCAGTTCTTTCTGCTCAACTCGCAGTTCCTGACCCTCAAAGCCCTCGATATGGAGGCCGATGTTCTTATATTCGGGCACACACACCGTTTCTACCACGATACGCACTCGATACACGGGAGGAGAGTTGTTCTCCTCAACCCGGGCTCCCCAACATTCCCCAGAATGGACTCGGCAGGCTTTGCGTTTTTAGAGGTTGCAGGGGAAAGCATCAGGGTTGAAAGAGTACGCTTCTGGTAAGGGTCAGAACTTCAGAAAAGCAGGAAAAGGATGGAAAAGAAGGGCCATCAGCTCTTGATAGCGAGCTTGATGTCCTCGGCCTTGACGGTCTTCCTTCCGGCGTGGTGGGCAAGATCGACCGCCTTCTTGGCGATCTCAAGGGCCTTCTCCTCAAGGTGCTCGGCCAGAAGCTTGGCGGCATCCTCACTAACGCGGGCGGCGCCGGCCTTCCTTATCAACCTGTCAACTGGGGCAATTGGCAACTCAGCCATTTTCCCAACCTCCTAAACGTTGTTTTGCAGGTATCTGCGTTTTACTTTAGGAATAAAGAGCTATATAAACTTTTCGGAAAAGGAGGCCTGTGAGAGAGATTTACCACATTTTTGGGGTGGCCGGTCTAGAAATTAGTTATCATCGTGGTCTCAACCCGGTGGATAGCTAATGGCGAGCTCAGGGAGAAGATTCAATCTCGGAAATTATGCCCTCAAACCTCCATTAACCGGTTTCTATGGCATTAATTCTAAAAAAGACGCCAGGAGTTTGGAGCAAAAGGGCAGCAAAAACGCCCTCAATGCCCATTGAAGAGGATGAATGCATCAAAAATGAACCACAGGGTTTTTATAGAAGGGGCTAGAAGGATAGAGATACTCAGGAGGTGTTGCAGATGGTTGAGAAGTTCGACAGGATATACGACTACTACGTGGACAAGGGCTACGAACCGAACAAGAAGAGGGACATTATAGCCGTTTTCCGCGTGACCCCCGCAGAGGGATACACCATTGAGCAGGCTGCGGGGGCAGTTGCCGCAGAGAGCTCAACCGGAACCTGGACCACTCTTTACCAGTGGTATGAGGAGGAGAGGTGGGCCGACCTCTCGGCCAGGGCCTACGACTTCCACGACATGGGCGACGGCAGCTGGATAGTGAAGATAGCTTATCCAGTCCACGCGTTTGAGGACGGAAACATGCCCGGCTTCCTCGCGAGCGTAGCGGGCAACGTCTTTGGAATGAAGCGCGTCGAGTGGCTCCGCCTGGAGGACATATACCTTCCGGAGAGGTTCCTCCGCAACTACCCTGGCCCGAACTTCGGCATCGAGGGCGTCAGAAAGAAGCTGGAGATATACGACAGGCCCCTCTACGGTGTCGTCCCGAAGCCGAAGGTTGGTTACTCCCCGGAGGAGCTTTACAAGCTCGCCCTCGACCTCTTTATGGGCGGCGCTGACTACCTCAAGGACGATGAGAACCTCACCAGCCCCTGGTACAACCGCTTCGAGGATAGGGTCAAGGTCGTCACGAAGGCGATGGAAAAGGCCGAGAACGAGACCGGCGAGAAGAAGACCTGGTTCGCCAACATTACAGCGCCGATACTGGAGCTTGAGAGGAGGCTTGAGATACTCGCGGACTACGGAGTCCCGCACGCAATGATTGACGTCGTTGTCCTCGGATGGGGCGTTCTCGACTACGTGAGGGAGCTCGCTGAGGACTACGGCATCGCTCTCCACGCCCACAGGGCCATGCACAGCGCCTTCGCCAGGAACCCGTACCACGGCATCTCGATGTTCGTCCTGGCAAAGCTCTACCGCATCATAGGCGTTGACCAGCTCCACATAGGAACAGCCGGAGCGGGCAAGATGGAGGGGGAGAAGTGGGAGGTCATCCAGTACAAGAGGATAATCACGGAAGACCACTACATCCCGGACGAAAACGACGTCTTCCACCTTGAGCAGAAGTTCTACCACATCAAGCCCGTCTTCCCGACGAGCTCAGGTGGCCTTCACCCCGGCAACATCCAGCCCGTCATAGAGGCCCTCGGAAAAGACATCGTCCTCCAGCTCGGCGGTGGAACCCTCGGCCACCCGGACGGACCGGCTGCCGGTGCAAGGGCGGTCAGGCAGGCGATCGATGCCATCATGCAGGGCATCTCGCTCGACGAGTACGCCAAGACCCACAGGGAGCTCGCCCGCGCCCTTGAGAAGTGGGGCCACGTCACCCCGGTTTGACCGATTTGACGGCTTTTTCTCCCCATTTTCGTCTTTTGTTCAATTTCTCGGCCGCAGGTAATTTTAACTCCAGGGTTTTTGATTATCCGGTGAGACTATGCATCCGGAAGGATTCCTGGAAGTCATCACAGGACCGATGTTTGCCGGCAAAACTACGGAGCTGATCAAGCGCGTAGAACGGCAGATCTTCGCCAAGAGGAAGGCGGCGCTTTTCAAACCTGCCATAGAC
>JAGHBN010000059.1 GCA_021160985.1 Thermococcus sp. | reverse complement strand
TGACTTCTCTCAAATCTTGGCAGTATATGTCTTCAATACACGCTGTTAGATATATTGCAGAAAAACTCTTGGAAAATGGAATGTTAATACATATGAACTCCGCTTCTACTTTATTTATCCCGGTGCTCTCTGGACGGGCCATCCCTATGGAAATACATTATTCTTCTGGTGTCGCCTTATGGGTTGGAGCGCTATACACTCCGCTACCTAGTGTATCTAACAATGTGTTAGTATTTGGTAAAAAATCTCTTTCTTCTCCAACTACAAATATTAAACTTTACGAGGCGTTATCTCTCATAGCCAAAACAGAAGTTGCTCGGACATTAAAAGAATACAAATCACCGTATCAGGTGGACTCTATTAACTCTTCTGAAGTGATTTTACAATTTATTGGGTGTTTTCCTAACAAAAAATATCTGAACAAAATCACAAATACTCCGTATAATTTACACAATCAGGCAAAAATTTCAGCATTTTATATTTATAGCACATATCTAAACAAAATTCTTGAAAATGTCCTCATGGTTCTTTCTGAGGTAGATATTCCGATAGATACTGCAAAATTCTTGGTAAGTGGAATTGGGAAGGATCCCATACTTAAGGATGCCTTGTATATATTTGCTGATAAATTAATGGACATTGAGATTTATATACCAAAACCATATTGTATCTTTCTCGAATCATTTGGTGCCGCACTTTCGTTATATGAGTATCTCACTAGCGAAAAAATAAGCTTGACAGCGGGTCAGTTTTGGCAAACATTCAATGGTGGTTAAAATGATCGAAGTTCAAAACGTTGAGAAGGTGTATGAGTTCGGTAAAGTCCGGGCTCTAAAGAGGATTACCCTAAAGTTTGAGGACGGAAAGTTCTACATTATAGCCGGCGCTTCGGGGAGCGGGAAGACTACCCTCCTCAACATCCTGACAGGCATTGACAGGCCGACGGGCGGCAGGGTAGTCGTGGACGGGACCGATATAACCGCAATGGGGGAGAAAGAGCTGAGGCGCTACCGCCTGGAAAACTTCGGGATAATATTCCAGTTCTTTTACCTTGTGCCCTACCTGACCGGCCTCGAAAACGTCATGCTCCCGATGAAGTACCCCCGGAAAATCAGGAACCCCGAGGGGAGGGCGCTGGAGCTGTTGAGGCTCGTCAACGCCGAGCATTTGAAGGACAAGACGCCGTCCCAGATGAGCGGCGGCGAGATGCAGAGAATTGCCATCGCGAGGGCCTTGGCCAATAAGCCGAAGTACCTCTTCGCGGACGAGCCGACGGCAAACCTCGACTGGGAGAACAAGATGAGAGTTTGGAAGCTGTTGAGGCGGATAAACGAGGAGGAGGGCGTTACCGTCATAGCCTCCACCCATGAGAGGGAGTTTTTCGAGTTCGCCGACGTCCTGATACTCCTCAGGGACGGTGAGGTTCATGAGGTTAAGGGCAGTCCTTAGAAAGCTCGGGCGCGAGAAGAAAAAAGCCGCGGTGGTGTTCCTGGCGTTTTTCTTTGTCAGCATCGGTTTCAATTTCGCCCTCTCGGCGGTTGGCAGCATAAGCAAGGCCGTTGAGGACTTCGCCGAGCTGGGGAACGTGGAGCTTGCCGTCGAGGGGGTCACGGTCGAGGAGCTGGGCAGGTTTGGGGAAGTCGTGAACTACGTCTACTTTAACGACACGGAGGTGGAGTTCAACGGGAAAGAATACCGGGCGGTTGTTGGATACGGCGAGTTCAAGTCCCTCCACGTGAGAACGCCGGAAGACGGCGCCGTCGTCCTGGCGTTTCCCGAGGTGAAGAAGGGCGATAAAATCAAAATTGGGGATGAAGTGTATGAAGTCAAAGGGTCGTACTACTACCTCATGGGCACCCCCATCATCCTGGTAAACGAGAGGGGAGGGCGCCTTTACGCCCTTATGCGTTGCAACAACACGGAAGCCCTGGCCATGTTCTTAATGGAGAACGCGAAGGTTGATTATTTCCAGGTCTATGAAGACAGTGAAATTCCATACATGGACAGCCTGAGGAACGTCAAAAACTTCGCAATGAGCTTCTTCTACCTCCTCCTCGGAGCGTCGCTGGTCGTCATCGTCCTCCTCACTGTAACGCACGTCAAAGAGAACGTCAGGGAGGTTGGGGTGCTGAAAGCGCTGGGCCTTCCGGACTCGTTCGTCTCGGCTCTCTTCCTCGGCGACCAGACGCTCGTCGCCCTGACCGCGTATCTGGCGGGAATCCCTATTGGGATGAAGCTTGGCTACTCCTACATAGTATCAAGGTTTCCTATGAAGACAAGCCTGAATTACACCTATCCCTTAGAGTTCGACGTCGTTATCCTGCTCGGCACAGCCTTAATCCTCTCGCTCCCGTACCTCTACGTTTCGAGGATTCGGACGATCGAGGCCCTGCGCTTCACCCCCAGAAAGAGCTCCCGGCTCAGGTTCTTCGCCGCCTTTTTCGTCGTTTTCTTAGCCTCCTCCTCGGCATACTTTGGCGTCAAGGGGATTGAAAACACACTAACCCTTGAACTTCCCTATAATCTTGAGGTGTGGGGTGATCCTTCGAAAATAGCACAGATTCCCGGGGAGAAGGCCGGCTATCTGAGCGGGCAAAAGGTTAACGGAATGACCACGGAGATATACTTCTTTGACTATGAAAGCATCTTTGAGAAAACCCTCATCGCCGGCCGGTGGTTCGAGAAGGAAGACGAGGCGGTCATTGAGAAGGGCCTCGCGAGGAAGCTCGGCCTGAAGGTGGGCGATACGATTAAAGTCCAGCTTCTCGGGGAGGAGAGGGAATACCGCGTTGTTGGGATAAGCGACATGTACTTCTACGACTTCAAAGCAGTGTTTCTTCCGAAGATTAACGCTGTCCCAGATAGAGTTGCCTTTCTGAACGTGGAAAACCCGGAGGAGCTAAAGGAGAGGTACGAGGAGCTTGGCTTGAACGCAAGGACACTTGAAAACAAAAAGAGACTGGCAAAAAACAACTTAATGCTCTTTAAGGCCGCGGCTTACGGGGTGATGGGCATAATCTTCCTCATAAGCCTCTTCGCGCTCTTTGCCTTAATTTACCTCGAAATCGAGAGCAACGAGAAGGTCTACGCAACGCTCAAAGCTGTCGGAATCCCGAACTCCCACGTCTGGAAAGAGTCCCTGAGAAAGGCTCTGCCCTCGCTGATTGCAGGCTCGCTCCTGGCCCTGCCGGTAAGCCTTAAGGTCGGGGAGTACATCGGGAATATCGTTCTGCCAGCGGAGCTTGGTATGGGTGATTTGACTAAAATATTCCCTCTACTGCTGGTGCTTTACCCCCTCTATGGGGTCTTCATAGTTCTGCTGACGGAGAGGGCGCTTAACAGGCTTGACGTCGTTAAAGCGCTGAGGAGCTAACGGAGCTTCGGGCGGCTTTTCATTCATTTTTTTGGTTTTGGGCGGTTGGAAAAATTTTAACACCCGGATAACTCTTCAGAGATAGAAAAATCTTATAAAAGTCTTTGTAGCTTCTGTCTGGAGGGATGTGGTTTAATGTCGGGGGTTGTCTGGCGCGGGGCATATCCGGTGTTTAAGGTCGAACTGCTGAAGCTCAAGTGGAACGTGTTCCTGCTCTACGCGGTGGGATTAGCCCTTTATCCTCTCCTCGACGGTGCCCGTCTCGTGCTCCCCTACTTCGTTGCGGGTTTTCTTTTCCTGATGCTTTCCGTCGGCTTCTGGGAGACAGCCCAGGTTTTTCTCTCCAAGCCTTACCGGCGACTGCACCTCTTTTTTGAGCTCTTTCTCTCCCACCTGCTGATGGTTTTCCTTATGATTGTCCCATTTGCTCTCTTTGACGTCCGCTCTGTGGTCTTTGCCCTGTTTGCCATTCCCTTCCTCCCGCTGGGTTATCTGACTTCCCTTGCAATTAAGAGCCCCAAAAAGGCCATGACCGCGGGCATTGTAATTTTTCTCCTGCTCACCTTCGTCCCCCCGGGAATCATTCAGCTTAAAGCCCAGGAAAAGGCCCAGAGTGCCCTTGAGATAAAGAGCCTGGAAGACTACAAGGCTAATAAAGAAGAATATGGCAGGCTCGTTACTGAGCTTGAGAGACGCTACTCAAACTACGCCTTCCTTTCTCCCGGTGCACAGCTTGAGCTCTTCGCGAAGGACGTCGAAACAGGCGACAGCGATGCTTTCCTCAGGCTCTCCATAACGCTGGCCACCTTCTTGGCCCTCACTTCCCTTGCCCTTTTCCTCTTCCTGCGCTTTGAGCCGGGAACCTTTATCAAACCCTCTCTCCCTGCACTGTATATCCCCTTCCTTCCCCGGTGGATTGAAAAAGAACTCGCTGGCCTGTGGGCCTCAAGGACCTTTCAGACCCTTATACTTCTCCTGATTCTTCCCGTTGACGGGATACTGAAGTCCTTCGCACTGCTCTTCCTCCTACCACTTACTTCTCTTGAAATCCTCTCGGAGAACCCCGTTTTAATACTCAGCAAGCCCGTTGGCAGGAGCTACCTCCTGAGGCGCTTCCTTGTCACTTCCCTGCTATTTGGAGTTTCAATTCCTGTGTGCAGGTTTTCCTTCGGAGTGGCCTTCTTTTTAGCGTCCCTGACTTTCTTTATAGGGCTGTTCACGAGGAAAGGGGCTCTAATCCTTATTCCGGTGCTCGCACTCCTCTTCGCTCCGGCGATTAGCTCAGCGGAGGCGTCTCTGGTTCTTATGGTGCTCTCTGCTATCCCGCTCATCCTTTCAGCGTTCAGGCTTTCGAGAATGGACTTCAGCGCTTGGGGTGGTGCGAAATGAGAACTAAACTCCTGCTCTTCCTCCTCTCCCTCTTCCCGGCCGTAGCGGTCGAGATAGACGTTAACAGGTTTACCCTCCACTATTCCAACGTGTCTCCTGAACGGCTCAGCTACCTGATAACCGCCGACCTGCTCGCCAAGTGGCTCCCCAACTTCCTCAAGTTCCTCCTGGTTCCCCTAATCTTAATCCTGCTCCTCTCACGCTTCGGCTCAGACTTCGAGCGGGGCAACGTTCTCCTGATGCTCTCAAAGCCCATAACCAGGAGGCATTACTTCCTCGGCTGGGCTCTTGAGGGGCTGAAGCTCGCACTAATTTCCGCTCTTGGGATTTCACTCTCGGGAGCGCTCGCGATGCTCGCCCACGGTCTCGAGGTTAGGGACTACATCATCGGCTCCCTCGCCCTTTCGCTCTCGCTGGTTGGTGTAGTCGGAATCGCCCTGCTCCTCCTCCCTTTAGCGACCTCCCGCGATTCGGGGGTCTTCCTCGGGCTGGGAGCGTTTGTAGTTCTCCTTCTCCTCGGAAAGTTCGATTATTCCTTCATCCCGACCGCTTACCTTGATGGGGCAATCTCCATCGGGGGGAGCGTTTCCGTCTCCCATGGGGCCGTTGGAGGACTTTTGGCCCTTTCCGTTGGCCTGTCGCTCGCGGGAATGGAGGCCTTCCGGAGGAGGGAGCTGAGGGCTTCTGAATCGTTCTCGGCCCCCCGTTTTTCCTTCACTCCCCGCGGGCTCTACGGCGTTTTCCTCGGGCTGAGCCTTCAGAGCAAGCGCTTCATGGCTTTCGTCGCCCTGACGACGTTGATGGCCTTCTTAAACAAGGCTACCCTCGACAAGTACCACTCCCTTTACGGCCCTACCGGCATTTTGAACGCCCTGATTTCGGCTTTGGCCGGTGTGTTCCTCCCCTTTGTTGTCCTCCCCCTCGGGGCGGTCTCGATAGGCTCGGCCATCGAGAACGGCACTGTTAGAGTTCTGCTGAGCAAGCCGTTGAGGAGGAGGGACTTTTTCCTCGGGACACTCCTGAGCGATATCTCTGCCGTCTTCATCGGGGCTACCCTCTATCTGGCCACCCTCGTTGCCTACGCCTTCCACCTGGGTGCCCCCCTGAGTAAAACCCTTGAGCTCGGCCTTGCCTTTGGCTCCCTCCTCTTCCTCTCGCTCGTCCAGTACCTGGCGCTCGGCTATTTGCTTTCGGCCTTTATGCGGGGCAGGAAGG
>JAGHBN010000082.1 GCA_021160985.1 Thermococcus sp. | reverse complement strand
TCTTCCCTTGAGACATGCCCCGAGGCGTGAAGGCTTTTTTCAAAAACAGGCTTTCCATTATTGTCCAACCGGAATCCGTAAACCTCAAAACCAAAATACTGGAGCCAGTTCCAAAGCCTCAGAAAACTGAACTCCTGTTCTTCGCCGAAAGCCTCGCTGGAGGAGTATATGTAAACTCCACCCTTTGGATTCACGTCCAACAGATGCGGGAGATCGTAGAAGGAAAAGCACAGGACATAATTATCGGGATCATGCCGTAACTCCTCAGGGGGTACCTTTAGCTCTTCATAGCGCTCCATCACCCACTGCTCCCATCCACGTAGGGACGACCTTGGATTCTCGTATATGCCTACATTATTTAGATACTCATTACCTGTTGCAAGTTCGAGGGCGTAGAGAAAATACGCATCCTTCGAAGTTATGACGAGCTCACGGCCGACTTCTTTGGCGATTCGCTTAAATGTCTCTAACCTTTCAAAATTTCTTGCGGAGAAGTCTGCAATAACGAGCCCTTTTGAATCTTCGGCGATTTTCTTGGCATTTAGGTAAACCTCCTTCTCGGAAACGTTTCCTTCTTCATCGCGTCCAACCCGCGTACCCTCTGTGATCAAGATACTGGCACTTTTTGCGGCTTTTATGAACCTCTGAGTACTATCAGCATGGTTACCGTGAAGTTTTGCGGCTTTTATGAACCTCTGAGTACTATCAGCATGGTTACCGTGAAGTCTGAAATCTCCTGTGTATGCGAGTGTAGTGTCCCCCTCCACGATATAAGCTGTCGCACCGAGGATGGAATGATCAACTGGATATGCCTCAATTTCGAATCCAATGTCTGCACCAGAAATTTCATCTATCCTGCCCTTCTCTATAGGTTTTACGTTTTTACCTAAATCCTCTTCAATACGCTTTTGAAGGAACTCGATGGATTCCTGATTTGGACTTTCTGTTAGGAGCACGGCTCGCCATTTATAAGGCTCTCCTTTTTTGGACTTGGATTCGAGAACTGAAGGATTTCCTTTTTTTCGTTGCTTTGGGGAGTAATATGGAATCTCCATACCCAGGTGGGATCCGTGACCAGTATCTCTAAGAGCTTTCAGGATCATCATCGTAACTAATGATCCTACCATTGGAATGTTTTTACTAAGAAGAGCAATATTTCCCACATGATCGAGATGGGCGTGGCTTATAAGAACAGCATTCACAGGAATCTTAGGGTGCATTGATATTTCGGATTCTATGTCCTTAGGCAACAAATCCTCCCTGTAAATGTTGAGGCGAGGGATCAATCCAAGCCTCCAGAGGTCGTAGATCCCCCTTGCAGGTCTTTCGCCTATGAAATCCTGATAGTAAAGGGAGTACTTAGCGAAATTCATTCCGAAATCAAGAAAAATGCCATTGTTGTTTTCCAGTACATGAATTTTGTTACCCCCTATACTGTCTGCTCCATCGTAGACAGTTATCTTCATAAACCCCACCGCCGTGGATAAAATTCTAAATTTGAATGGAACTCAAAGTAAATAAACGTTATGGGGCACAAAGAAAAAGCACATAGATATTGGGGTAATTTACCAGATAGTTCGAAGGGGAAATAAAGTTTTACTTCTTCCGCTTCTTGATCTTGATGTTGGCTATGTCACCGAGCGTCGGCTCGTAGTCCCTGGGTATGGTCGGCTTCTCAAGGACTTCTTCCCCGCCGCTCTCTATCAGCTTTATCTTGAAGTACTTCTCCAGCTTCTTGGCCTCCTTGATTGTGGGCTCTCTGTAGCCGTGGGCTATGGCCCTGAGATCGTTCATTGAAAGCCCGATTTCATGAGAGAGCTCCTCGTAACTCTTTCCCGACCTCTGGATGGCCTTGTAAACCCTCTCTGCGTAGTCCTCAACTATTTCCTCGGTTATCAGTGGCCGCTCTCTCTTCGGCTTGGGCGCGGCTCTCGGCCTCGAAACGGGCCTCGAAGAGCGCCTGGGCTGCCGGCCTGTGGGCATGATGCTGAAGGTCCCGGGCTTTTTGCCGCCGTACTTCTCATAGCACCTGTGGCAGACGAGAACTTCCGCCCCCTCTATTCTGATTCTGTACCCCTGCCCTCTTATGGGGGCCCCACATATCTCGCAGTACCTTGGTTTGGCCTTCCCCATGATAACCACCTTTTCGTCCCAATTATGGTAGGGCTCAGGCTTTTTAAACCCCACGATTGAAGGTTTTAGCGATGAGGGAGGTAAAGATAGAGAAGCTGCAGAGGCTGGACCAGAGCACTCTGGAACGGCTCGTGGAGATATACATGCGAGGCTACGAGGGGATGCGCGAGTACGGTGGCGAAGGGGAGAGCTACGCGAAGCGCTACCTCCGTTGGTGTTGGAATAAGGCTGGAGACGGCTTTTTCGTGGCCAAGGTTGGGGACGAAATAGCGGGCTTTATAGTCTGCGACAGCGACTGGTACAGCAAGTACGAGGGGAGAGTCGTGGGGGCCATCCATGAGTTCGTTGTTGACAGGAAGTATCAGGGCCACGGCATAGGGAAACGGCTCATGGAGAAGTGCCTCGAGTACCTCGCGGATAAGGACCTCATAGAGCTCTGGGTCGGCGAGAAGAACGAAAAGGCCATCCAGTTCTACCGTGATTACGGGTTTGAAAAGGTTGGGCAGAGCGGCATCTGGGTGCGAATGGTGAAGAGGAAGAGTGATAAAGGTGGGGAGAGTAGCTAGGGTGGTGGTAGCATGCCGTGCATACACCCACCGCAGCCCGAGAAGGTGAAGGAAATGGCTGAGGAGAGCTTCATAAGGGAAGGAAAGGGGAAGTTAAAGGTCACGATTGAAGGGAATGATGATAAACTCGAGACGACGATAAACGGCTCGCTGAAGAGCGTGGAGGAAGTCGCCGAGATGCTCGGCGTTGTAGTGGAGAACGGACGGATAGAGGCGGTCGTTGACGGGGTTAAGGTGAGGGTGGAGAGGGGAAGGCTGGAAATGGAGTTCGAGAACGGGGATAGGATGACCATCGAGAGGGCATGATCAGTCCCAGATTCCTATCATCAATATCCCCAGGGTCGTTAAAATCATTGCGTACAGCAGCCTTCTTGTGAGGCGCTCTTTGAGGAATATGACGGCGAGTATCGACGCCATTATCGGACTTGATTCGGTCACAGGAGTTGCGATACTCGAGCCCGCAAACTTCAGGGCCAGCGTGAAGAAGTAGTGGCCGAGTATTGTACCAGAAAGCGTTATGAGTCCTATAAGACCCCATCCCCTCTTATCGAGTTTTTTGACGTCACTTTTAATGCTGGGTATGAAAAACAGGCCTCCAAGGGCCCCAAATCCTATTCTGAGTCCTATGACTGAAAGGGCGCTTTCCCCGACCACCAGCCAGTCGGTGGCTATAACGGCGAACGTCCACATGAGCTGGGCGAGGAAGACGTAGGCAACGCCCTTCCAGTTGACCCTCCCGTGGGGGTCGCTCTCAGTGGCGGTGAGGATGACCGCGAGCGTTATTGAGAGGGCTCCTGCGAGAAGTCCCGCGGTTAGGGGCCTTCCCAGCGTGTAATGTGCAAAGAACATGGTGAGAATGGGGTGGAACGTGACGAGAATGGCGGCCCTGGAAACCCCCATGAGCTGCATTCCCTCGAGGAAGAACCAGTCTGCAACGGTGAATCCGATGAGGCCCGAGAGGATCAAAATGGCCCATCTTTCCGGTGTGAGTGCCGGAAGGCCGAGGTAGAGAACGAGGGGAATGTAAAAGGCGGAGCTCAGTAACAGCCTGACGACGTTGAGGGAGAGGGGATTGATATCTCTCATCGAGACCTTTGAAAGAACCGATGCGAGGGCCCAGGTGAATGCGGCCGAGATGGCTAGTATCACTCCAAGTGCTACATCCATGATTTTTCTTGTATCTCACGGTCTATAAAAAGATAACCCAGGGGTTACTTTTCCAGAATTATTGCGTTTCCCAGAATCTTAAAATGATGGTCCGTGGTGAGAACTATGGCATCATATTTCTTTGCGCTCTCCATGTTGTTTCTTTTCATAAAGCTCGCCAGTTCTGCGAGAACAAGGGTGGGAATCATGACGATGTCTGAGCCTTCGAGAATCTCGAGTACGGCGTTCCCGATTTCACTGCCTCGGATCAGTTCCACGAGTGCAGATGTGTCTGGTAGGACTATCATACTCTCGCATCCATCCTGTCTTCCTCTTTGAAGTCAGGTAGATCCTTAGCAATCCCGAAAAGCTTTTTCCATACTCCCTTCTTTCTGGATTTTTTGAGAAGTTTTTTCAGCTCATCCTCTTTTAGGGGTGCTTTCAGCTCAATGGCCTCCATATACCCACCTGCAGAATATTGAAAAAAGATGTAGATAAGGTTTGTGGATCACTTTAGCACGGGCCTGAACTTGTAGGAGTAGAGGATTATTCCGTCCTCGTCGAACTCCCTGACCTTTCTGGTGACCATCTCGACTTCCATTCCAAAGTCTATCTCGTCGAAGTCGACGTCCGTGAGCTGGGCGAGGACGACGGGCCCCTCCTCGAGCTCGACGAGGGCGAGAGGATAGGGCTTGTAGTACTCGAAGCCGCTCGGTGGGTTCCTCACTATCGTCCAGCTGAGCACCTTGCCCCTTCCGCTGAACTGGTACTCCTCAACGTTCCTAGAACCG
Organism: Thermococcus sp.; assembly: GCA_021160985.1. GTDB lineage: Archaea > Methanobacteriota_B > Thermococci > Thermococcales > Thermococcaceae > Thermococcus. The sequence continues at coordinate 15,102 of JAGHBN010000082.1, read as the reverse complement.
CATACGGGGCAAACCTGCCTGTGCGGGAAGAAGAGGTGGCCGTTCTCACACTTTCCGCCTATGAGGCGGTACTTCTCGCGGAAGTGCCTCCAGTGCCTCGAAACCTGCATCGGCTTCCCCATTTCAGACCCTCCTGAAGACGTTAACCGTTATGTTCGAACCGGTACCACCTATGTTCTGGGTCAGGCCGACCTCCGCATCCGGAACCTGGTTCGGTGCCTCGCCGCGGAGCTGGAGAACCGCCTCAACCGTCTGGTACATTCCGGTGGCTCCGACTGGGTGCCCTCTGGCCTTGAGTCCGCCCATCGTCTGTATCGGGTAGTCCGAGTCAATCGCTATCTGCCCCTCCTTCGCAAGCTGGGCACCCTTACCGCGCTCCGCGACGCCGAGGGCCTCAAGGCTCAGGGCAGCCATGATCGTGAACGCATCGTGGATCTCGAAGAAGTCGATGTCTTTGACCGTGACGCCCGCCATCTTGTAGGCCCTCTCGGCAGCGACCCTCGCGGCCTTGAGGGTGAGCAGGTCTTCCCTGTTGGCGAGGTTTATGGTGTCTATCGCCCTTCCCATTCCGGCAACCTCGACCCACTTCTCCCTCGGGACGCCGAGCTCCCCCGCCTTCTCGGGCGTGGTTATTATGACCGATGCCGCACCATCGCAGACTGGCGAAGCGTCGAAGAGCTTGAGCGGGTCGGCAATGTACGGGCTCTTAAGGACGGTCTCAACCTTAATCGGGCGCTTGAACATCGCGTAGGGGTTCTTGGCACCGTTGGTGTGGGCGTTGACCGCGAAGAGCGCAAGGTCTTCCTCGGTGTATCTGTAGGTCTTCATGTAGTAGCGCATCACGATTGCGTTGAGTGCCACGAAGCTTGCCCCGTGGAAGAGCTCCCAGTCCGCATCGGCCGCGTAGGCCAGGTAGCGTGTGGTGTCGCTGGGCCATGTGTCCGTCATTTTCTCGACGCCAACGACTGCAACAACGTCCTCAAGCCCGCTGAGTACCGCCTTAACGCCCTCCTGGAGTGCGGCACCTCCGGAGGCACATGCTGCTTCGATTTTAACAGCGGGAATGTTTCCGAGGCCTGCCCAATCAGCTATGAGCGCGCCGAGGTTTTCCTGCTCGACGAACGACCCTGAGGCCATGTTGCCGACGTAGAGGGAGTCAACCCTGTCGATCCCGGCGTCATCCATTGAGTTGAGGAGCGCCTCGACAGCTATATCCCTCAGGGAGAGCTTCCAGTGTTCTCCGACTGGAACCATACCGGCACCGATGATAACGGCCTTTCTCATTTCAACCACCTCACAGGATGTACTTCCTCCTAGCCTTGGCGTATAGGGCGTAATCGATGTAGCGCTTCCTCTCAACGTAGTCCCTGGTCTTCGGGGCGAGGTCTCTCTTCTCCTCTATTGCGTCCTGCACGACAATGCTGAAGGCGTCGCTTCCCGCGCCGGAGCCGAAGGAGACCCACAGAATTCTGTCGCCGGGTTTTGCTATGTCGAGAACGGCGGAAACTCCCACCATCGTGGCGCCGCTGTAGGTGTTCCCTATGACTCCAGTGAGAAGTCCGGGGAGGATTTTCTCCTTGGGGATTCCGAGTATCTTGCCGACGGTCAGCGGGAACTTGACGTTGGGCTGATGGAAGACTGCGTAGTCAAAATCGCTCGGCGAGTATCCGAGCTCCTCCATGAGGGTCTTAGCCGCGCTTATGATGTGGTGGAAGTATGCGGGCTCCCCCGTGAACCTGTTGCCGTGTCTCGGATAGTGCTCGTGCTGCCTCCTCCAGAAATCGGGTGTGTCTGTAACGTAGGAGTAGCTTCCCTCGAAGTAAGCTACTGTCTCCGAGCTCTTGGGTCCGACGATGAATGCTGCTCCTCCCGCACCTGCAGTGAACTCAAGGTGGTCGCCGGGCCTGCCCTGGGCGGTGTCCGCTCCGATGGCCATTGCGTACTCTGCCATCTCGGAGCCAACAAAGCCAATTGCTGCCTGCAGCGCCTCTGTTCCGGCCTTACAGGCGAACTCGAAGTCGGCGGTGCTCACATTGGGTGTCGCACCTATGGCCTCAGCTATGACAGTGCCGGTCGGCTTCACGGCGTAGGGCTTGCTCTCGCTGCCGAACCAGACGGCACGGATAAGCCTTGGGTCAATTCCGGCCCTCTTCAGGGCGTTTCTCGCCGCTTCAATTCCTATGGTGAGTGCGTCTTCATCGAGGCCTGGAACGGCCTTTTCTTCTATGGGGAAGCTCGAAACTCCCCAGACTCTTCCTATCTCCTCTGCCTTGATTCTATTCATTGGTACGTATGCACCGTATCCAACGATGCCCACTTCACGTTTGGATTTCAGGAGTTTTCCCATTGGCACCACCCACAAAAACTGAATGTGACTTCGCCTAAGGTTAAAGGGGCCCTTATAAAAGTCTTTCGGTGAAAGTAAAAGAGGTTTTCGGCAATCAGCGAAAGAACTCTTTAGGACTCCACAGGAATGACTCTCTTGATTTTCCCTTTATTTCTCAATATCTCTGCGAGTTCTCCAACATTCTTAAATGCAAGGAAGTACTTCTTCCCGTCCGCTCCATCTATCAAAATTCCCAAGTCGGAGGTGGCATACGACTCGACGTAGCCGTAGGGCCCTTTGTAGAGGCCGAGCCGGTACTTCCCGAACGAGAGGCCATTTATTCTAACCTCCAAGACTTCCTCTGAGGAGGCACTTTTAAAGTCTTTCACCCCGACCTCTAATCGTCTCTTTCGAGTCTCTATGACCACTTTTCTGTTATTCTCTTCCACCATGACGACAACTCTAACGGGGACGTACTTATCGAGCTCTCTCTTTATCTCAAAAGCCACGGGAAGGACTATGAGGAAAAAGGGGAGCAAAACGAGGAGGAGTGGAACGAGGTTCACCTTCGCCCCTCCCCAAAGTCACGGCTTCTTAACTACGAACAGCGCGTGGTCCTTCTCGTAGGGCTCAAGGCTGAGGCGCTCGACGACCTCAAAGTAGCCCGCGAGCTCCCTCTCGACCTCCTTGAAGACCTGCTCCGGCTCCTTGGTGACGTCTATGCTCCTGCTCTTGACGGATATCATGCCGTAGCCGCCGCTCTTGAGGTAAACTTTGGCGTTGTCTATGAGTATCTTTGCCTGCGTCGGCTGGGCGACATCCTCGAAGATGACGTCCACCTTTGGAACAAGGGCGCGGTAGCCTTCCGGCTTCGTCGCGTCGCCGAGTATCGGGACGATGTTCCTCCTCTCCTCGACTATCGGGACGAGCTCCCGTAGAACCCTCGGCGAGAACTCGACGCCGAATATCTTGCCCTCCCAGCCGACGATGTCGCTGACGTGGGAAGCGGTGGTTCCGCTCGCTATTCCGAGGTAGAGAATGGTTGTGCCGGGCTTAATCGGGAAGTTCTTGAGGCCGTTGAGGATGGCGGCACCGAGCTTTGACCTACTGGGGTTCCATATCCTGTACTCCTCTCCCTCAAACTTCACAACGCGCTCGCCGTAGACCTTCTGGCCGGGAACGAGGTTTTTCGTGGCTATTTTCTCACTCCCGTCCTCGTCAACGAAGACGTAAACGCCCGGGAACTTGTGCTTTTTAATCTTCATTTACCTCACCTCTTGCCCTTCTTCTTTTTCTTCTCGCCTTTACCCTTCTGACCCTTTCTGGCCTTCTCTTTTCTCTTACCGCCGAATCCCCTGCCTTTCTTCTCTTTGCCCTTGAACTTCTTCTTTTTCTTCTCGGGCTTGGCCTTTCTCTTCGGCGGGTTCGGATACTTCTGCTTTATCTCCTGGATGCGCTGCTCCAGCTCCTGCTTCAGCTCTTCACCGATGTATTCGCCGGAGAAGTAGTCAACCCTCGCCGCTATGGCGAGCTTTCCTGCGAGGGCCCTTGCTATCTTACCCCTCTGCCACCAGGGTGAGCGGTTTATGGCGGGGTACTGGAAGATGACGCCGTGCTTCGGCGGCTTGGCACCACTCCTCAGATGTCTGAAGAGGGCCTTCTCGGCACCGAGCACCTGTATGGTCGATGCGGGCATCATGGCGAGCTCCTTCAGGCCGCCGGCAAGGCTCATGAGCCTCGCGGCGAGCTTGGCTCCAACAAGGGCCTTGAGGTTCGGGGCGACTTCATCCATTGCCGTCTCGAGGTAATCCTCTATCTGCCTCCTGAGCTTGTAGAGGTCGCTTATCTCCTCTGCGAGCTTGATAATTATTTCCTCGTCGAACTTCCCGAGCGGGGCCCCCATGGAGTTCTTACTAGCCTTCAGGATTTTTTCTCCCTTGGCGTCTGAAAGCCCGAGCTCTTTCAGTTTTTCTTCGCTGAGATTCTCCCTCGAACCGACGGTCTTGACGAAGGCAACGTACTGCTCGTGCTTCGGGAGAATCTCATCCAGCTCCGGGAAGTGGAGGCCGTACCATTCCCTCAGGCGGGAGACTAACAGGTTGATGACCTTATCGATGTCGTCGAGGGCCTCTATGGCCTGAATTATCATCTTATCCCTTGCTCCGCTCTGCTCCTGGATGCGAAGCCTTGTTAAGGCGACCCCCACGGTGTAGTATTCCTCAAACCACTTCTCGCCGAGGAATTCCTCGGGGTTACCTCTGAGCTCCTCTCCCGCGATGTTTGGGAACTCGGCAGTAGTGTTATAGCCGAGCTCCTTCAGCTTTCTGCTCAGCTCGGAGTCCTCGAGGGCGAACTCTTCACATCCGTTTTCTTTGAGCTCTTCTAGGAACGCTAAGAGCTCCTCGCTCGGCTCACCCTTGAGGAGCTTGTCCAGGCTGGTCTCGGGCTTTCCATAAAACGGTTTCTGTCCAATTAGGTTACCGCTCTCGTCAAAAGCGTAAATGCCTCTGACGTTCTCGGCAATGTAAACCTTCATCATCATCACCCTTTCAGTTTCTGTCTCTGAAGTATAAAAGGCATACCCCTTTTAAGCTCTATCCAAAGAGCGGTAAGAGAAAAGAAAAAGCCTTCAGTCCTCCCAGGGCTCGGTGTACTTGAGTGCCCAGCCGAACTCTTCCTTGAGGATGTCTATGGCCGCGCTCGGCGGGATAACCCCTCTCTCGGTTATGATAACGTCCACATACTCAGGCGGCGTGACGTCGAAGGCTGGGTTCCAGACCTCAATGTTCTCCGGCCATGTCTTGAGCTCCTCCTCCGGGATTACCTCGTAGGGATTGCGCATCTCTATTTCGACCAGCTGGCCGAGCATCGTCTCGGGGTGGAACTTGTAAGTTTCCGCCGCTATCATCGTCCAGACTCGGTGCTCTTTGGCGGTAAGTGCTATCAGGGCGGTTCCAACCTTGTTTATCACGGCACCGTTGACTGTTATGCTGTCTGCCCCCATTACCACCTTGTCCGTCATCTTCATGTAGTGTCTGGCGGCGGAATCAACGACGTAGATGACCGGGATTCCGTATGAGGCCAGCTCCTTCGCGGTGAGCTTGCCCTGCCACTTGGGCCTAGTTTCGGTGACGATGACTTTGATGTTCTTGCCCTGTTCGAAGGCAGTCCTCATCACGCTTATCGCGGCTTTGCTGTGGCAGTGGGTCATTATTACGTCGCCGTCCTCGATTCTTTTGGCACCTATCTCCCCTATCCGCTCTATGGCCCTTTCGGAGTTGTATATGAACTCCTTTGCGGCGTTTATGATGATGAACTTCAGCTCGTCAAGGTCGGCACCGCTGGCGTAGGCTGCCTTACCCCGGTGCATAACATAACGGAGTGCGTTGGGCAGAGACACAGCAGTGGGGCGCGTCTCGTAGAGAATCCTCGCCGCTTCCTTCATTTCGTTCCACAGCTCATCGACAGTCTTGGCTTTGCTGCTCTCCGCCTGTATCTGAAGTGCGTAAGCTGCAAAGCGGGCTATCTTGCCTGCACCTCTGATTTCCATGTTCCTGATCTTCTCGGCTATTTCCAACACTTCCTTGGCCACCGGCACTTCAACCACCTCCGTGCATACTGTAGGGTGAGGGAAAAACGTTTAAAGAACTTTTCCTGTTCATCGTTGACTTGGTATGTTCGTTAACGTCCCAGAAAAACGGCCAAAATCCTTTACAAATGTAAAACACGGCGGAGAGGGCAAAGAAAGGTTTATAACTCGCCCCGCCCTACCCCCAATGTATAAATAAGGTGACGTGATCAAACCTGTTCATTCAGATGGTTGGGGTGGTGAGTATGGAGGAAAAGCTTATGAAAAAGTTGGAGTCTGGATCGCTTGATTTTGAGGCATATTTCTCTGAAAAGGCCATGGGGATGAAGGCATCCGAAATCAGGGAGCTGCTCAAGCTCGTGGAGAAGGGGGATGTTATAAGCCTCGCCGGAGGTCTTCCCGCCCCCGAGACGTTCCCGGTTGAGGTCATCAAAAAGATCACTGAAGAAGTCCTGGAGAAGCACGCGGACAAAGCCCTTCAGTATGGGACCACCAAGGGCTTCACGCCCCTCCGCATGACTCTCGCCAAATGGATGGAGAAGCGCTACGGAATTCCCACGAGCAAGGTTGAGGTAATGATGGTTGCCGGTAGCCAGCAGGCACTCGATCTTATCGGCCGCGTTTTCATAAACCCGGGTGACGTGGTGGTCGTTGAAGGCCCCACCTACCTTGCGGCTCTCAACGCGTTCAAGTACTACGATCCGGAATTCGTCAGCATACCTATGGATCACGACGGAATGAGGATCGACATCCTTGAGGAGAAGCTCGAGGAGCTCAAGAAAGAGGGCAAGAAGGTCAAGTTTGTGTACACGGTCTCCACCTTCCAGAACCCCGCGGGAGTCACCATGAGCCTTGAGAGAAGGAAGCGCCTTATAGAACTCGCCAGAGAATATGACTTCCTGATTGTCGAGGACAATCCCTACAGCGAGCTCCGCTACTCCGGTGAACCTATCCCGCCGATCAAGTACTTCGACGACGAGGGCAGGGTTCTCTACCTCGGAACCTTCTCGAAGATATTTGCGCCCGGCTTCAGGCTGGGATGGATAGCGGCCCACCCGCACTTCATCAGGAAGATTGAGATAGCCAAGCAGGCCGTTGACCTCTGTGCCAACCCGTTCGGGCAGGTCATAGCCTGGAAGTACGTTGAGGACGGCTACCTCGACGAGCACATTCCAAAGATTATCGAGTTCTACAAGCCGCGCAGGGACGCTATGCTCGAGGCCCTTGAGGAGTTCATGCCCGAGGGCGTCGAGTGGACGAAGCCCGACGGAGGGATGTTCGTCTGGGTGACCCTTCCGGAGGGAATAGACACCAAGCTCATGGCTGAGAAGGCAATAAGCAGGGGCGTTGCGTACGTTCCTGGAGAGGCGTTCTTTGCCCACAGAGAGGTCAAGAATGCAATGAGGCTGAACTTCACCTACGTTCCGGAGGAGACCATCAGAGAGGGCGTTAGGAGGCTTGGAGAGGTCATAAAAGAGGAACTCAAGGCCCTTAAGGGTTAAAGGGGAACCAGGTGGGAGCCGTCACAGCTTGGGAAGGAGCGGTAGCCTTCCCTGCACGATCCGAAGGTAATGTCCCTCTCCAGAATTTTTTTCTCCGCTTCCTTCAATATTTCCATCCTGAGCTCTCTGGGAAGGTACCAGTAGCCTTCCATCCTTTCTCCCCGCTCGTAGAGCGGCCAGAGCTTTTCCATGAGCTTCGGGAACTTTGCAAACATCCTCCTCTTGGAGTCGGGTCTGAGCTTGAGCGTCGAAACCGTGACGTGGCTTACAAAATCCAGGGCATCGAGCGTCTCGTCAAAATCCTCCCATGTGTAGAAGGGGATTATTGGATCAATGCGGGCGTAGACAGGGATCCCCTCTTTCTTGGCCTTTCTGAGGGCCCTTATCCTGGCCTTGGGAGATGGGGCGTTGGGCTCCAGGAGCTTGGCTTTCCGCTTGTCTACGGTAGTCACGGTGATTCCAACGGCGCAGCGGAGCTCACTCAGGATATCCAGATCACGCTCGAAAATGTCCGACTTGGTCAGGAGAAGGCAGCGGACGTTGTGACGCCTGAACAGTTCGAGCACCTTTCTTGTTATCCCGACTTCCCGTTCTATCGTGGGATACGGGTCCGAGGAGTAGGATAGCGCTATTATCTGGCGCTTGTCGAATTTCCTGAGCTCTCTGTCGAGCTTCGGGAGCAGGCCCTCTTTGATCCTCACGCGGAAGGCGTTGGGGATATATGAGGTTATGTAGCAGTAAACGCACGCGTGGTCGCAGCCCGTGTAAACGTTGAGGGTGTATTTGAAGGGGCAGGTGCAGAGCCTCGACTTCCAGGGATCGAATGGACGGATGTACATAACCAAAGGTTCTAAAAGGGCTTAAAAGGTATTTCCCCAACCTCGGGGGGTGGGATCATGAGCGAGGTCAGGGGAAGGGTGAAATTAGTTGAGGGCATGCAGTTTGTGGGCAAGATGGATACGGACCAGTGCTCCATAATTCTCGGAGAAGGCGGTATAAGCCCGATGAAGCTCCTTCTTCTGAGCGTTGCTGGCTGCACTGCCTACGACGTCGTCATGATACTCCAGAAGATGCGCGAGCCCATCGAGGGGCTTGAGGTAGAGATCAGCGGTGAGAGGAGAGAGGAGCACCCCAGGATATACCAGAAAGTCCACATCCACTACAAAATCTACGGCAATGTAAGCGAGGAGAAGGCCAAGAGGGCAATAGAGCTGAGCCAGGACAAGTACTGCTCCGCCAGCGCACACGTGAAGCTCAGCGGGACAGAAGTCACGTACTCTTTTGAGATCATCGGAAGTTAGTTTTTTAACCTCTTTTCTTCCAGCCGCAGAGGGTGGTAAAGTGATAGAGTTCCTCAAGCACTTTCTTATACTCTACTCCGGCCTTTTCGCCATAACGAACCCCGTTGGAGCTGTCCCAGTGTTCCTCAGCGTCACCCACGACCTTTCGGAGGGATTGCGGAGAGAAATAGCGCGGAAAACTTCCATTACTGTAGCGGTGACACTCGTGATCTTTGCCCTCCTCGGCCAGTGGATATTCAAGTTTTTCGGCTCCAGTGTGGACGCCTTTGCAATAGCCGGCGGAATACTACTGTTCAAGATGGCAATGGAAATGCTCTCCGGAAAGCTATCCTCCGTCAAGATAAGCGACGAAGAAACTGAGGAGTTCAGTGACGAAGTGGTTACGCTGGAGGAGGTTGCCATAATCCCGCTCGCGATACCCCTGATTTCTGGTCCGGGTGCGATAACCACTGTGATGATTTACACTGCCAAGAGCACGAACCTTCTGGAGAAAGCGGCGGTAATAGCGAGCATTTTCGCGATAGGTCTGACGGTTTGGCTGGTGCTCTGCTCCTCCAACAGGATACAGGAGAAGCTCGGCAGGGTGGGAATAAAGGTTATGACGAGAATGATGGGTCTGATACTCACATCGATGGCCGTCCAGATGATAATAAACGGCATAAAAGGTGCCTTTGGTCTCTGAGGAAGACTTTTAAGTTTCACCCCCAATTTTTTTCGGTGTAAGCCATGAGAGGCGACCTTATCCGTGTTCTGAGCGCCGTGGAGGAGAAGGCCAACGAACTAAAGCTTGACGGATACGAGCCTGACGTTGTGCTCGTTGGAAAACAGGCCTACGAGTTCATAAAAGAGCAGGTAAGCGAGGAGTTTGGAGGCAACGAGGACGTTCTTGAGCTTTCCGGGCTGAAGGTCAGGGTTCTGGAGGAGCTCGAAGGGGACGCGGTCGTGATAGACAGCAAGGCTCTCGGGCTTGGCCCGGGAGGGGCGAAGCGCTTCAGGGTCGTCCTATAACTCCCCAGACTTTTCCGTTTCTCAATTCTATCCTCAGCCCCCTCAGAGGGAGCAGGCTGAGCGAGACCGCCATGATGTCGGCCAGGCTTCCGGGATTTCTCAGGTCGCCCTTCTCCCGCATAAATCCGTCGAACTCCTCAACGCTTAGCTCCCCCTCGAGAACTTTCTTCGCCTTCTCCCGAACGAGCTTTGCCTCTTCAATGCCGGCTTTTCTTATGATGAGCGTGTCGAGGTTGCTCGCAAGCAGCTCAATGAAGGCCCTCACGACGGCGTCCTCCAGAGGGAGATCCTTTATCAGCTCGTAGAGCCGGCCAAAGGTCGAATAGCTCAGCTCGTACTCATTGAGCCACTCGCAGAATATCATCTCCCTCTCGCAGCTCATCTCAGCGAGCCTCGCGAGGTTAATCTCATCCTGGAACAGCTCCCTGAAGGAGTCGTCAGAATAGACGTCGTACTTGACGCCGCTGGGGATCCCCTTGGGGTTGGCTATCCTTATGGCCCGGTAGAGCTCCATCGTGTCCCTGACCGTGGATTCCTCTATCAACAGCCTGGCCTTTTTCCTTGCATCAAGCATGTTCCTGCCGAGCGCCATCCCCATCATTAGCGGAATTGAGAGGGCGATGATGCCGAAGTTGGGGTTGGCGTCCTGGGCCTCACGTGACGCCTGCACTGCTCGTTTTATCAGCTCCCCGAGTCCCGCTTCTCTGGGCTCGAGGATGCCCTTCCTTAACAGTTCCGCAGTCTTCACTGCCTCATAGTAAACCCCGGTGACGGCCGTTTCCGCAGACAGGAAATGGTAAAAGGTCAAATCCTCGAAGTCCCTAAAGCGGTTCACGTTGCCGGGCTTCGGAACGGCAGCCTCAACGAGAGGACCGAGGACGAAGGCTCTGACGATTTTCCACCGCTCCATTCACACCACCAGATACAGGAGCAGATAGAGAAGGTATAGCACCAGCACGGCTTTTCTCGCTGTTCTTCTCTTTACCAGCATGTAGAGGCCGAAAGCTATCAGCGTAACGCCCCAGAAGGCGTTCTTTATGTACGGTGCGTACGGTCCCAGCCAGTCGAGGAAAGAGGGCTGGAACTCCTTCAGAAGGAGGAGAGATCCCAGAAAAACAAAAATCCAGCCGAGGATTTTCATTTCAATCACCCCTCATAAGCAGAACCAGGCCTATCACCAGAAAGGCAACGGCCAGGAGCGTCCTGATGTCAAATGCCGGGAGAAGGACGGGCATGAAGGGCCCGGCCAAGAGCACTGCACCGAGGACTATGAGTATAATCGCTATCGTCTTTGAGTTCTCCTCGCTTGAAAAGACTTCCCCCAGTTTCTTCTCCGTCTCTCCAGCCAGCTCATTTATCCTGTCTGGGAGGGGCTTCTCTTCCTCCTCTCCCTCCTCAGGTATTATCAGGGCCGCAACGAAGTAGAGGAGCGTCATGGCGACTGGGTTAAATACGAGGAGCACCACGAAGAGCAGTCTGACGAGGGTTGGGTCTAATTCAAGATGTTCAGCTATTCCTCCGAGTACGCCGAGGAAAATCCTGTTCCGACGGGATCTCACGAGTTTTTTTGCCATCTCACTCACCAAAGAATGGAATGGTGGGGAGCTTAAAAGTCATTCCCCCACCGTAACGTCCCCGACCACGTCCGAGACGGTGATGAGAATCGGCATGCCCTCCCCGGAGTGGAGGTTCCTGACGTCGCCAACGACGTCATCGGCGCTGAGGTGGACCGAGAAGTCCTCGGGAACGGCGATGACCACGTCGCCGACTACGTCCTGGATAACGACATCGCCTCCGGCCACTATCGAGACGTCTCCCACTATGTCCTCAAGCTGGTACCCCGCCTCGGGGGCTGCAGTGATGTCTCCCACTACGTCCTCGGCAAGGATCCTGGTGGTGGAGGCGTCGATCTCAACATCCCCAACCACATCGCGGAACCATACGTCTGCGAGGGAGGCACCGACCTCAATAACCACCGTCCCGTTCCTGTATTCGGAGCACACGTTGTGTTCTCCCAGGAGAGTCTTCTTTTTGGGGCAGTAGACGGTCAGGAGGCCGTCCCTGTAACTGGTGTTGATCGGAATGTTGCTCATGAGCACCACTCCGCTGACGTTGGATTCGACAATGCGGACGTTCCCGACCACGTTCTCCACCACTATTGCGCCGGCGTTGAACCTGCCGGCTTCCACGAGCCTCCCGGCGACCTTTCGGGGGGTCAGGCCGTCTATGTGGATATGGCCGCTGAGGGCGAGGGCGACTGCTGTAGCTCCCACTATGAGTATGACCAAGGCCCCTGCAAGAAACACCGTGAGGAGACCACCCCTCCTTTTCATCCCTCGACCACCGAAATGATATTACTGCGATCCCGTATAAAGGTTACGCCTGCAAAGGGTTGGTTCACATTTCAGCAAGCACTGAAAAACAGAAAATGGGACTGAGGTTACCCAAGAAGTTTCACAAACTCCCTCATCCAGGCATATAGATCCCCGGGGTGCCTTGAGCTTACCCAGTTGCCGTCAACGACGACCTCTTCGTTCACCCACTCAACGCCCGCGTTTATCATGTCGTCCCTGATGGTTATCGTGCTGGTGCCTTTTCTGCCCTTGAGAACGCCGGCGGAGATGAGTATCTGCGGCCCGTGGCAGATGCTGGCGACAGGCTTTCCATCCTCGAACATTTTCTTCGTTATCTTCACAGCGTCCTCGTTGAGCCTGACAATCTCCGGCGCCCTTCCGCCCGGCAGGACGAGGGCGTCGAACTCATCCGGGTCAATTTCCTCGAAGGCGAGGTCGACGTCCACAGAATAGCCGTGCTTTCCGGTTATCTTGCCCCTCTGGAAGCTGGCGACGTATATCTCGTGGCCCTCTTCCTTTATCCTGTGGAGCGGGTAGATCAGCTCCAGGTCTTCGAAACCGTCGGCACTTAGAAACAGAACTTTCATGGGAAACACCTCCTTTGGTCAGAAATATATAAAAGGGGCCGCTTATAGCCTTTTCTGGGCAGAAGTGGTTAAAGAGGCAGTTCGTTGGTTTCCTTGTGGATCTTCAGCACTACCATGGTATGGGTGGAATCGACGCCCGGAATCGAGCCTATCTTGTCGAGGAAATCGTTAAGCTCCTCGCTGCTGGTGGTTCTGATTTTGATAAGCATGTCGTAGTTCCCCGTTGTTTCGTAGATCTCCACGATCTTCGGATACTTCTTTAGTTCCTCCGCTACGGAGGAGTACATTCCTGCCTTGCATTTGAGGAGGATTATCGCGAGGATATTGAAGCCAAGGGCCGTCGGCTCTAGTATAACCGTGAATTTCTTTAGTATCCCTCTTTCCTTCAGTCTCTTTATCCTCTCATATATGGTGGACTCTGCGAGCCCAACCTCCTTGGAGATCTCCCTAAGGGGCGTCCTGCTGTTTTTTTGAAGGATAGCGAGAATCTTCTTGTCAACTTCGTCCAGGGTTCCTCGCATGAACATCACCACCCGTAAAAAATTTTCGGAAGAATATATAAATCTGCCGATAGTCGGGGAAGCATACTTTTATAAAACCGCTCAGGTTTCTTAAATCAGAGCTTCTCGGAGGGTCGGGGATGCCAACGAACGTAACAGCGGAGTATCTAGCGGCGGAGGAAGAGTACAGGAACGCCAAGACTATACCGGAGAAGATCCGCGCACTTGAAAAAATGTACGCCACGGTTCCCAAACACAAGGGAACGGAAAAGCTCAGGCTCCAGATAAAGAGAAAGCTGGCCGAGCTCAGGAAAGAGCTGGAGAAACAGCGCCAGATGAAAAAAGGCGGAGGCGGGCCATCGATAGCGGTGAGGAAGGAGGGTGCTGCCCAGATAGTCCTGGCCGGCCTCCCGAACGTCGGCAAGAGCTCGCTCATGAAGGCCCTCACAAACGTTGATGCTGAGGTTGCAGACTACGCTTTCACTACGGTTAAGCCCATCCCCGGAATGATGCACCACAAGGACGTCCAGATACAGCTCGTCGAGGTTCCCGGCCTCGTGGAGGGTGCCGCCCTCGGAAAGGGCATGGGGCCCCAGCTCCTCAGCGTCATCAGGAACGCCGACGCGATAGCGATAGTCGTTGACCTGTCCAAAGACCCGATTAAACAGGTAGAAACCCTCCTCCGAGAGTTCGAGAGGGCCGGAATAAAGGTCAACAAGAAGAAGCCGAAGGTGGAAATCAAGAGAACCGCCATGGGTGGAATCATCATCAACGGCCAGGAGAACATCAAGGGGGACATCCAGGAAGTCATGAAGATGCTCAGGGAGGAGAGGATACACTCTGCTGAAATCACCGTCAAGGAGCCCGTGACGCTTGAGGAATTTGCCGATGCGATTGATGAGAGCCTCGTGTGGAGGAGGGCCATAATAATCGCCAACAAGGGCGACGCTCCGGGGAGCAAGGAGAACTACGAGCGCTTAGTGAAAACCTACGGCGACCGCTTCAAAATCGTCCCGATATCCGCAGAGAGGGGCATAAACCTCGATAAGCTGAAGGACGAGCTCTACGAGCTGGCAGGAATAATCCGCGTCTTCACCAAGAGCCCGGGCGAAGAGCCCGCATACCCGCCCGTGCCGCTGAAGAAGGGCTCAACCGTTATGGATCTGGCGGAAAGGATTCACAAGGACTTCGCCAAGAACTTCCGCTACGCCCGCGTCTGGGGCAAGAGCGTTAAGTTCCCGGGCCAGAGGGTTGGTGCGGACCACGTGCTTGAAGATGGAGATGTAGTGGAGATTCATGCCCGTTAGCGGCAGAGCGGCCCCTTGCAGGTTCGCTTCCCTTTTCTCCCGGCGGTTCGTCCTGGCTGGAAGAAAGGGCAGTAGAGACTGAGCCGTGAGTCTGCGGTCTCGGTAGGCCCGTTATTCGTGGTCTATCGGGGGTTTTCGTCCCTTTTTACGCTGATTCATGCATATGAGTACCGCGCATTAACTTAAGGTTTCAAACCATTTTTGGGCAACCTAACGTTTATAAACATCAGTGCATAATCCTGAACGCTGACATAAAATTCTTCGGGGTGGGAACATGAGGCCGCTCGACCTAACCGAGAAGGACCCTTCTAAGAAGGTTACAATCTACCTGGACGGAAAACAGTACGAGGCCTACGAAGGGGAGAAGTTCCCCGTCGCAATGCTTGCAAACGGCGTTTACTGGCTCACGACGAGCAGCGAAGGAAGGCGCAGGGGTGCCTTCACATTTGGGCCCGTCCCGGTCACTGTTAACGGCGTAAAGAACATCAATGGAAGGAAGCTCAAGGTAACGGACGGAATGAGGATAGAGAGGCAGACCTACACCGATTTCCAGGAGCAGGTTGAAATAGATGAAGGAAAGCCCGTCCTCCAGTACGTCGTTGATGTCGCAGTTATCGGCGCCGGCCCC
>JAGHBN010000167.1 GCA_021160985.1 Thermococcus sp. | reverse complement strand
TGATGGACTCAAAAACGTTCAAAAAACGCCTTGAGCTGTTCCAGAAAAAAGCTTATGCCGACTACGCAGTCGGGTTTCTAATGAAGGACAACTGCAAAGAGGCGATAACCGCGGGAGCCGACTTTTATAAGGCCTTCATGGGCGCATCAACCGGTGGGATATACTCGGAAAACTTTGAGGACGACTACGCCTGCGCACCGGGGATTTTGAGCGTCCACGCTGAGGACGCGGAACTAATCAGAGAAATGTCGGAGAGGCCACCGGAAGTGGAAGAAAAGGCGATACAGAAAGCCCTCAAAAGCGCCGGGAGGCTCAAGAAGCCCCTGAACATATGCCACGTCTCAACGAAAGGTGGGCTGGAGGCAATACTGGATAAAAACCTTCCGTGGGTCAGCTTTGAAGTTACTCCACACCACCTATTTCTCACAAGAAAAGGCTACGAGAGAAACCCTCTCCTAAAGGTCTACCCGCCACTGAGGACGAAAGACCACGTTGAAGCGCTCTGGAGAAACTTCTCAAAAATTCCGATAATAGCGAGTGACCACGCACCCCACACGCTGGAGGACAAGGAAGCAGGAGCGGCCGGGATTCCCGGGCTTGAGACCGAAGTGGCGCTGCTCCTCGACGCCGTGAACAGGGGAGTAATCAGCGTTTTTGACATCGTTGAGAAGATGCACGAGAACCCCATCAAGGTCTTCGGGATTAGGGGAAGGGACTTTGCAGCCGGAAACGATGCAACTTTCACGGTGATTGACCTGAAGAGGGAGTGGAGGGTTAGACCCGAGGAGTTCTACATGAAGGCCAAATGGAGCCCCTGGGAGGGCAGAAAGCTGAGGGGAAAGGTCGTGATGACGGTTCTCCATGGAGAAGTCGTTATGGAGGACGATGAAATTATTGGAAAGCCAAAGGGGGTTCGCCTAAATGTACAGGGTAGTTGAGCTTAAGGAGACCTGGGAAGTCGCGAGGGACGTTAAAGCGTTTCGCTTTGAGAAAAAGCTTGAGTTTATGCCCGGCCAGTTCGTTATGGTCTGGCTCCCCGGCGCCGGGGAAAAGCCCTTCAGCCTGGCGTGGAGGGACATGCTCGTTGTCAAGCGCGTCGGGCCGTTCACGTCGAGGCTCTTCGGCCTGGAGGAAGGGGACAGGCTGTGGATTCGCGGGCCCTATGGAAGGGGCTTCGAACTCAGGGGGAACAGACCTGCACTCGTGGCGGGAGGTATAGGAATTCCGCCGCTCTACGCCCTCGCACGACAGTATAAAGGCATATTCAAAGAGGTAACGCTCATCTACGGCGCCCGCTCAAAGGACGAGCTCGCACTGATGGATATCGAGAACTACGTGGACGAAGTGATTATCACGACCGACGACGGCTCGGCAGGGGTTAAGGGCTTCCCAACGGACGTTTTGGCCGAAAGGAAGGACGACTTTGACCAGGTCTACGCCTGCGGCCCGGAGCCCATGCTGAGGGCAGTCCTGCGGGTCATGGACTACCGGAACGTCCAGGTCTCGGCCGAGCGCTACATGAAGTGCGGCATAGGCGTCTGCGGCTCCTGCAACCTCGGAAAATATCTCGTGTGCAGGGACGGCCCGGTCTTTGACGGCTTACAACTAAAGGGACTTCTCTGACCAATCACCTTTTTAAGGCCCTTTTTTCCGCTCCCACCGGTGAGAGAATGAAGTACAGCTGGGAGGAGTTCGCGAGAAAGATGGGCGTCGAGCCCCAGATTTTGGAGAACAAAGAAGCGAGGCTGTTAAAGGAGTTTGTCATGGATCTGAAGTTCCCAACCCACTGCCAGGGGTGCCAGGGCCTTGATTTGAGCAACCCGAACCCGGTTCACCACCCGAGCTACGAGCTAACTCCCGCGTGCAACCACGACTGCATATTCTGCTACTCCAACGTTGCGGTGAAGCTCGGAAAGGTTCCAAAACCCGGCTACTACGGCTGGGAGAACCCAAAGGCAATCACCGTTTCGCAGTACGGCGAGCCCCTGCTGAGCAAGCGTATAGTCGAGGTAAACAGGATGCTCCGCGAAAGGTTTCCGGAGGCGAGGCTCGACCTCCAGACGAACGGCTCGCTTTTGACTGAGGAGCTGTGGGAGAAGCTCGACTTCGATATCGTCATGATAAGCCTCGACGCGGCCACTCGTGAAAAACACATGAAGATAACCAACGCCGACACCTTCGACGCCGTGGTGAACGCTCTCAGAATAGTCGGCACCGACAAGAGCGTCCGCTCGGTCGTCAGAACGATATTCATGCCCGGCATCAACGACGAGGACATACCGAAGATAGCAGAGCTTGCCGCTTCCCTCGGAATAGACGAGATGATGCTCCAGCCGCTCACAATCCACGAGCTCAACGTGGAGAGGCTTAAGAAGGCCGGACTGGACTTTGAAAGGGCCGGGAGCGTTAGGGAGCTCCTCAAGACAGCGATGGAGGCAAAGAAATACATAGACGTCAGGATAAGCGGCTGCCAGCTGGCCATCTACAGAACCATGGATCCGCTGACACTCTTCAGCGCGAGGCGCGTTGCGAGGGACGTTGTCCCGCTCGTCAAGAGAGGCAGGGAAGAATTCTAGTCGAAACGGCGCATATTTTTCTGCTGCTCTTCTTCCTCTTTTGATTCCAGCCGGAAGCTCAGCTGCAATTTTGTTCACCACAAAAATTTAAAAAATAAGCAATTTATTAATGCTGGGGGTTAAATTGATTGGGAGAATAACCCAAAACATTGCACTACTTATTATTGTACTTTTGGTCACGGGCATCGCGATCCAGGTCGCCGATGAAAAGGTTTCAAGAACAAAAGGAGTCCCCTCAATCGAAAAAAACACAAAGAACCCACTTCAGGAGGTGAAGCACTACATAGAGTTCTCCTTAGAGCTCTTTGAGGACAAAAAAGGTACCATCGTCGAAGTGACTTACAATGGCACGACATACCGGTACTACGATCCAGCTCCAAGAGAACTTTTCATCAAGTGGCTAAAAACAACGCCCGAAAAGTCCATCGCAGTGACAATCTCACTTTTGTTCCTCAGCATGGCAATTATATTCCCCCTCGGCCTTTACTGGGGACTGCGAGCCGGACACAAAGGTGGAATTTCCGACAGGATACTCCTCCTGCTTGCCCCCGTCTTCTCAGGAGTTCCAGGGTGGTTCTGGGGCCTCATGTTCCTCTGGGTTCTGTGGTGGAGGTTTGACGTAGGGGCAGTCAGCTACATGAACCACATTCAGATGGCAAAAGTTCACGGCTCTGTGGGGCTCGCCGACCATTTCATTGCCCTCCTCATCCCAGTGCTCGCCCTGACCTTCGCAAACATCGCGATATACGCCTTTAACGTCCGAAACCTTGTAAAACAGGAGGCCCAGGAGGGGTATTTCCTGGTGGACTCTCTCAAGGGGCTTCCCGACAGGAGGATCCGCAGGAAGCTCCTCAGAACAGTCCTCCCCTCATTCCTAACCTTCACCAGCTACAACTTCCTCAACCTTATAATAAACGGAATGGCCATCGAAAAGCTCTTCGATGTTCCGGGGCTTGGATACGCTCTGAGCCATTTCTTGGGCAGGTACTTCGTGAAGACGGATGAAGGGACGTGGATCCCCCAACTTCAGTTTTTCCCTGAGGGCATCTTTTTCGTAGCCTTAGTTATGGCAGTCCTCTACTTCCTAAATTCCACCATAATGGAGGCCCTTTATCTCCACCTCGACCCCAGGAGGGAGGTCTATGAAGAAGCGTAAAGTCCCGAAAAGGATTGCAGCGGCGGCGACAATAATCTCTCTGTACGTTACTCTAGCAATCCTCGGGCCTTACCTCACAAACCCGGAACATATCAAAAACTGGAACAACAGGGATTACTGGGAGTACAACCCGTCCAATGCTGTACCCACATTTTACGGCCGTCTGAAAAACCTCCCCCCCACGGAGTGGCTTGAGGGAACTTACACTGACGGCAAGCTTATCTTTGAGTACGATTTCCGGTACAGCGAATCCCCTACCGATATCATCCTGTTCTCGGACGTTAGGAAACAGCTGAAGGTAACCATCGTAACTCCCCTAAACGACAGCATGGTCATTTTCAGGGGCTACCCTTACGGGCTGGAGGAGGGGGTATTCCTCGCCAGAAATTACCCCTTCTATTATAAACTCATGACGGAGAGGTGCGGCGCTACTCCCTCCTATATCCTAATCTTCAAGCCGGTTTTGAACATAGTCTTTTCGAAGCCAAAGGAAGACTGCCTTGAAAACCCAGAGCTGGTGCACGGGACGTATAAAATCATTGTCGAAGCCGCCTCCAGGAGGCAAAACACACGCCTTGAGCCCAATGAGACCGTCAGAATAATGATTCAGGGAAAGAGCTATGGAGCCCTTGGCACTGACCCCATCGGTAGAGATGTATGGGCCGGGTTCCTTGGGAGCACCAGGGAAAGCATTCTGATTGCGGTTATGGGCGCCATTATGACGATGCTCTTCGCTCTCTTCCTTGGAACAGTCGGAGCCACCTCTGGAATCGCCGGTAGGCTCGCAAACCTCATTTCAAGGGGCATAACGGTCATCCCCCTCCTCCCGTTTGCAGGAGCAATGGCCATCGTTATTGGAAACATCACCCCTGACTACATCATAGACACAAATCCCGTATGGCTCTCGGTGCTCCTGGGCTTCCTGCTCTCTGGAGAAGCCTCAAGAAACATCAGAACTATTGTTAAGCAAGAACTCAGAAAGGGATACGTGGAATCCTCTGTTGCCATTGGTGGAAACATGTGGTGGGTGCTGACGAAACACATCTCAAAAGTTCTAATACCCTATTCCCTCCACCAGCTTTCCCTCGCAATTCCGAGGGTTTTAGCTCTCCTAACCCTGATGGGATTCTTTTCCATAGCACCGGGCTTCAACTGGGGCAGCCTGATGTCCCAGACGGTGATCATGGGGTCCCTCTACACTTACCGCTTCAACTGGTGGCAGGTTCTCCCCGTGGGAATATCCATAGCGGTGCTCTCGATATCGTTTACCCTCGTTGCAACCTGGATAGAGGAGGAGTTCGTTAGGGTCTAAAACAACATGATAAACATGATAGCCGGAAAAGTCATCATCCTCGTGCTCCTTTCCATATTCCTATGCCTGAACGCTATGGTATTATGGGCGAGGTTCACGATTGGCACAGGAAGCTCTCTATGGAGAAGGATTTCCCGCATTGAGATACCTGAGAACGAAAAGAAAAGGTACGAGCCACTCTACACTCTCTCCTGGACTGGCATCGGTCTCTGGGCCTTCTGGAAACTCAAAAACACAACACTCCTAGGAGCAACACTAGGTTTCTTCGCATTCAGGAGCGGCTCAAATCTATCCAAGATGCTGGCTTACACCCTCCATGACCAGAGGGCCCCCCAGGGAGTGCTCAAAAGAGGAAGGACTTATTTCAATAATAGGCAAGGCCCGCTACTATTTCGCTCTTCATTGAGACGATCTTCCTCATGACCCTGGGCATAGCTTGCAAATCTCTCTAGATGACTCTCAAATCCGACATGAGCGCTGGTAACTTCCTCCTGCACCTATGGGCTGCTGGTTTCCTGTTTGGGCTACTCTTCGGGTGGCTTATGGGCAGAAACAACCGTGGGATCCTCCTTAGCAATGCATTTCCCGTTATCGTTTTCTTTACGAGTAGAACCGGAAAGAAGAAAATTGAAAGTAGTGTTGAGAAAACCCGAGAAATTGCAAGGAAACCTCTTGAACGCGTTCGCAGATGACCAAGGTTTTTAACTGCTCCATCATTTCTGTTACCATGCTCAAGTGCTCACTCTGTGTCCACGATGAGAGGACGGCCAAGATAGACATAGACATCATAGACGGGAAGCCCCTATGCAGGGAGTGTCAGATCTATCTCAAGCATCCGATTAACAGGGAAAAAATCAGGGAGGAGCTTGAAGAGCTTATGAATACCGTTGACCGAGCAGTTGTTGCATACTCCGGCGGAAAGGACAGCGTGGTTGCCCTTTACCTTGCAAAGGAAGTCTACAAAGTTCCAGAGCTTGAGGCGGTCATGGTTGACCACGGGCTCATGGCAGAGGAAGCCATAGAAAACGCAGAGAGAACCGCCAAGGAGCTGGGTGTTCCGTTCACGGTTCTCCGCTACGACTACTCCGATATATTCAGGGAAGCCCTCCTAAAGGGCCAGAGCCCGTGCAGGGCCTGCTCAAAGAGGACGATGGAAAAGCTCAGGAAGTATGCACTCAAAAACGGCTACAGATACATCATCACCGGCCACGAGCTGCCGTTCGGCCACCACCCATACAGGCTCATGAGCGGAGGAGTGGTTCAGATAAGGCTCCTCGCAATGATGACCGAAAGGGAGAGACTTGAAATCCTCAAGAGGCTCCCATTCGAGTTTCCCGAGTTGCCAGGATACACAACGAACTGCCTCGTCCTCGGGCCCGCTTTAGAGCGCTACTGGGAGAAGCATGGGCACAGCTTCGAGCACAGGAGGATAGCGGCCCTCGTCCGCTACGGCCTCATGGAAAGGGAGAAAGCGGAGAGGGAAGTGGCGAAGCCTGTGGTGCTGGATGAACAGAAAAAGGTCGTGTACTCCCGGCTTGGGCTCGATATGTCCGTACTGGAATAAACGCAACTTTGGACAAAAGGGATAAAATCACTGCAGGGAAGCCCTCAGAACCTCCAGAGCCTTCCCCAGGACTTCCTCCGGCGGTAGCTTGAAACCGCCTCCCCTTGCGAGCACTTCGCTACCTCCCCCGCCTCCACCTGCTTCGGCGAGGACTTTCTTGAGGAGCTCATTCATAGCAACTCCTTCCACGTCCCGGTTCTTTGCAAAGATTACGTAGTTCCTCCCAGCTACAAGGGCTACCGTTCCCGGGTTCTTATCGACGAGATAGACCACAAAAGCCTGGGCGTCCTTCATCTCAGCCTCCTCGATGTAGGAGACGACCTTTATTCCGTTGATTTCTTCAGCATTCTCCAGCAGGAGTTTGGCCTTCCAGCGCCATAGCTCCCTCCTGAGGCCGTCCTTCTCCTCCTCGAGCCTCTCCATTTCAGCCTTAAGCTCCCTAATTCTCTCGGCGAGGGGACGGTTCTTGTTGGGCATCTTGCCAAGAGCTTCCCAGTAGTCGGCCAGAAGGTCGTCGAGGTGTTCGAGCGCCCGGATTCCGCAGACGAACTCGATGCGCCAGAGCTTCCGGCTCTTCCGGTAGAAGTTGATGACCTTCACGAGCCCAACTTCGCCCGTTCTACTTACGTGAGTCCCACCACAGGGGATGACGTCAACTCCTGGGATTGAGACTATCCTTATCGGCGGCTTCACCTTCTCGGAAAGCTCCTTCCTCAGCTTCTCCACCAGCTCCCCGGGAAGCTCATCGTAGACTTCAACCTCAACGGGGAGGTTCTTCCACACCACTTCGTTGGCCCTCTTCTCAGCCTCAAGAACCATCTCCCACGTCAATTCACCCGGATAGTCTATCTCTATCTTGTTGTGGGTCTCGAATATCTGGAAGCCGGTAGTGTTGGCGTCGTATAGATCCTTCAAGACCGCCGAGAGTATGTGCTGACCGGTGTGCTGGCGCATGTTCTCGTAGCGCCACTCAGTATCGAGGATGAGCTTCACAGATTCGCCTGCCTCGGGAAGGCGGCCCTCAAGCGTTCCCTCGTGCCGTATCTCATCCTTCCCCTCTACCTTCTCAACGGCTATTCTAAAGCCTTCGCCGGCTATTATCCCCCTGTCCGACGGCTGGCCGCCGCCTTCGGGATAGAAAATCGTCCTATCGAGCAGAACTCGTACTCTACTGCCCCTTTTCTCAACCTTCTCAATCCTCGCATCGGCCTCCCAGAGGTAGGCGTCCCTGTAGAACAGCTTCTCAGTCATGTAACCACCGGAGAGAAAAGGGGAACTGAAAATAAAAGGTTGTTGGCTCACGAACCCTCGGCTTGGGCCCTTGCCTCGATTAGCGCCTTGACCCTCTTGAGCCTGAAGAAGTTCTCGCGCTCCATCTCGTCGAGGCGCTGCTTGATGAACTTGACCGTGGCCTCCATCCTCGGGATGATGATGTACTCAAGGGCATTGACGCGCCTCTTCGTGACCTCTATCTCCTTGGCGAGCCTCTTGAGCGTCTCCTCAACCTCCGCGAGGCGGACAGATAAATCAAGAACTTCCTCGAACTTCTCAGCAGCAACGTCGACCCTCGCCGAACTGGAGACGAAGGCGTAACCGCGCTCCCCCGCGCTCCTCCTGAAAGATTCGGCCTCTATCAGAGGAACCGGGACACCCATGACGTTCCTCTTCCTTATCTCAACTTCCCTGTTCGGTTTCACGGAGAGGCTTATCTCCCTGAGGCGGAGGGTGCCGACGTCTATCTCAGCTCTCTGAAGGGCCCTGAAGGCTTCCTCCATTTTCCTTCCGAGTTCCTCTCTGAGCTGGAGCGCTTCATCGTATATTGTAAAGAACTCCATGACGAGGGCGTCCTGCTTGTCCTTGAGAAGCTTGTGCCCCTTCTTAGCTAAGCTAATGCGTCTCTTGAGGTTCAGGAGCTCCATACGGGTGGGCTTGACGTTGAGCAGCTCTGCCATCTCGACCACCTAAAGGTTGAAGGGAGGTCACCCCTCCCTCTTCCTGTACTTGGGGTGATACTTCTGGATGTACTCCTTCCTGACACGCTTGAGCTCGCTCTCCGGAAGCTCTGCTAGGAGCTCCCAGCCGAGGTCAAGGGTCTCAAAGATGCTCCTGTCCTCGTCGTAGCGCTGGGCGACGAACTCCCTCTCAAACCTGTCCGCGAACTTGAGGTACTTCCTGTCGGTCTCGCTGAGGGCCTCCTCACCGACAACCGCCACGAGGTCTCTGAGCGACCTTCCTTCGGCGTAGGCCGCGTAGAGCTGCTGGGCCAGCTGCGGGTGGTCCTCACGGGTCATGCCCTTACCGATACCGTCCTTCATCAGACGGCTGAGCGACGGAAGGACATCAATTGGCGGGTAGATACCCTTCCTGTGGAGGTCCCTGCTGAGGACTATCTGACCCTCGGTGATGTAGCCGGTAAGGTCCGGAATCGGGTGGGTGATATCGTCGTCCGGCATCGTCAGAATGGGCACCTGGGTTATGGAACCCTTTCTGCCCCTGACACGGCCGGCGCGCTCGTAGATGGTGGCGAGGTCAGTGTACATGTAACCCGGATAACCGCGCCTTCCGGGAACCTCTTCTCTGGCAGCCGAAATCTCACGCAGAGCTTCGGCGTAGTTGGTCATGTCTGTGAGTATGACGAGCACCTGCATGTCGTAGTCGAAAGCTAAATACTCCGCAACCGTCAGCGCCATACGCGGAGTGATGATGCGCTCAATGGCCGGGTCGTCGGCGAGGTTGAGGAACAGGACGGCCCTCTCAATTGCTCCTGTCTCCTCGAAGCTCTTTTTGAAGAAGTTGGCCTCCTCATAGGTGATACCCATCGCCGCGAAGACGACGGCGAACTGCTCCTCCTCACCAAGAACCTTTGCCTGCCTGGCTATCTGGGCAGCGAGCATGTTGTGTGGCAGACCCGAACCGCTGAAGATGGGCAGCTTCTGACCGCGGATGAGGGTGTTCATTCCATCTATTGCACTGACACCGGTCTGGATGAAGTCTCTAGGGTAGGCACGGGCGACGGGGTTAAGGGGGGCGCCGTGGACGTCGCGCCTGTCCTCAGGGATGATTTCCGGGCCGCCGTCGATCGGCTTTCCGATACCGTTGAATATCCTTCCGAGCATGTCCATGCTTACCGGAACCTTCAGGGTCTCGCCGGTGAAGCGGACGCGGGTGGTCTTGACGTCGAGGTCTCTCGTACCCTCAAAGACCTGGACGATGGCCATGT
Source organism: Thermococcus sp. (assembly GCA_021160985.1). Classification (GTDB taxonomy): domain Archaea; phylum Methanobacteriota_B; class Thermococci; order Thermococcales; family Thermococcaceae; genus Thermococcus. The sequence continues at coordinate 14,073 of JAGHBN010000167.1, read as the reverse complement.
CCTCCCTTGCCTCAAGAACCTGCCCCTTCCTTTTCTCGCCGCTCTCGGTCTCTATCTCAACGACCTCACCGTAGGCGACTCCCTTGACGCCCTGGACTATCATGAGCGGCCCGTAAATCTTGCTAACGGTGGAGTATTCCATTCCCGGCATCGCCATCACGCCCCGTACTTCTTGAAGAGGCCCTCAAACTGTTCGTTGGTCTCGTCTATGAGGGCCTTGACTTTCTCCACATCCGGCTCGTACTTCATACGTCCGATCTTTTCCCTGACAGGTAGCTTGGCTATCTCATCGACTGGAACGCCCCTGTCAACGGCCTCCATAGTCCTGTTGTAGAAGTTGAGGATGACCCTCATCATGGCGACCTGCTTCTCCGGCGGGCAGTAGGTGTCGACCTCATCGAACGCATCCTGCTGGAGGTAGTCCTCACGTATCATCCTCGTGACAACAAGCACCGCCTTCTCCCTGTCGGGCAGGGCATCGGGACCGACGATTCTGACAATCTCCTGGAGCTCGGCCTCCTTCTGGAGGAGCGCCATTGCCTGGTCGCGCATCTTCCTCCACTCTGGGTCAACGTTCTCATGCCACCAGCCCTGGATGGCGTCGATGTAGAGGGAGTAGCTCCTGAGCCAGTTGATTGCAGGGAAGTGTCTCCTCCTTGCAAGGTCGGCATCGAGAGCCCAGAAGACCTTGACGACACGGAGGGTGTTCTGAACGACCGGCTCGCTGAAGTCACCACCGGGCGGTGAAACCGCACCGATGACGGAGACGCTACCAACCCTCTCGTCGCTTCCGAGTGTGACTACACGTCCAGCTCTCTCGTAGAACTCGGCTATCTTGCTCGCGAGGTAAGCTGGATAACCCTCCTCACCCGGCATCTCCTCAAGCCTTCCGGAAATCTCACGGAGCGCCTCGGCCCATCTTGATGTCGAGTCAGCCATCAAAGCGACGTCGTAGCCCTGGTCGCGGAAGTACTCGGCGATGGTGATTCCGGTGTAGATTGAAGCCTCACGAGCAGCAACGGGCATGTTGGAGGTGTTGGCTATGAGGACAGTCCTCTCCATGAGCGGCTTTCCGGTCTTCGGGTCCTTGAGCTTCGGGAACTCCTCAAGGACGTCGGTCATCTCGTTTCCTCTCTCTCCGCAACCGATGTAAACTACCACCTGAGCGTCACTCCACTTTGCCAGCTGGTGCTGGGTAACGGTCTTTCCTGAACCGAACGGACCCGGAATGGCGGCGGTTCCACCCTTTGCCTGGCTGAAAAAGGTGTCTATCGTCCTCTGGCCGGTGATGAGCGGAACCTCGGGCGGGAGCTTCTTCTTGTAGGGCCTCTTGACACGGACGGGCCAGCGGTGGTACATCTTGAGCTCCTCAATGCTCCCGTCCGGCTTCTTGACCTTGGCTATGACCTCCTCGATGGTATAGTCGCCCTCCTCGACTATCTCTACTATCTCACCCTCCACCCAGGGCGGGACGAGGATTCTGTGCTCGATGATGCTCGTTTCCGGAACGACACCCAGAATATCGCCGCCAACGACCTTGTCCCCGACCTTGACCTTGGGCGTGAAGTGCCACTCCTTGTCCCTGGGAAGGGCCGGGGCGGTAAGGCCCCTCGCAATGAAGTCACCGCTCAGTTCCCTGAGAACCTCAAGGGGCCTCTGGATACCGTCGTACATGGCAGTCAGCAGTCCAGGGCCGAGTTCAACGCTCAGCGAAGCGCCGGTTCCTTCAACCGGCTCGCCCGGCCTTATACCTGCCGTTTCCTCGTAAACCTGAATGACCGCCCTGTCTCCCTCGAGCCGAATGATTTCTCCTATAAGCCCCATTTCGCCGACTCGCACCACTTCATACATCTTTGAGCCCTGCATCCCGTCGGCGACGACGAGAGGACCCGTAACCCTAATTATCTTTCCCATTTCCATTCACCTCTTCAGCTCAACACCTATCGCCCTTCTAACTATCTTCTTAATCTGCTCCTCTCCAAACCTCGAGCCGGACTTGTCCGGCACCTGAAGGATGATCGGAAACTTAACGTCTGGAATCTCAATCTTCTGAACGAATCTCTCCGTTATCAGGATGATGCCAACGTCGCCCCGCTCTATGAGCTCCGAGAGCTTGTTCCTGAGCCTTTCCATGTCCAGCGGAGTGTCTTCAAAGGAGTAAACCTCGTGAACCCCAGCGAGCTTAAAACCTAGGGCAGTGTCCTTGTCGCCGAGCACTGCTATCTTCATACCTCCTCACCCACGATTCCCTTTATGACCTCGGGCCTTGCGCCATCCTCTATAAGCTTGGCAATGGCCTTGAGCTTTCTCACTTCGGCCTCCTTCTTGAGGGCGTACGAGATGGGTGTAGCTATGCTGAGCGGATAGAACCTCACGAGCTCGTTCATCCTGGTGATGATGTGGCGATCTAGCGCCTTCTCGAGAACGCTCAGGTCCCTCTCAACCTCCTCCCTAACCTCCCTCAGAACGGGCCCGTACTTGGTTGAGTCCAGCTCGGCTATCGCCATGCTGAGGTCGTCGACGTGAAGCACCGGCTCCAGATTGAGACTTCCCCCCTCAATGAGAAGGTGCCTTATCTCTTCGGCCTTCATGCCGGCCGCTTTGGCCCTGAGCGCGGTCAGAATGTTGAGCTTGTCGATCTTCATGCGGAGGAACTCTTCGATAATCTTCCTCTCGTCAGCAGCCCTGGAGGCAGCGTACTCCATGAGCTTTCCATAGTAAATCCTGTACAGCTCCGTTTCAAAGGCCGAGACGTCAAGCTCCCCGAGAAGAAGCTTCTGGTAGGGTTCCTCGTACGGAGTCCCCTCAAGTACCACGAGTATTTCCTCCATGGTCTTTGCCTCGGCCATGGCCTTGACCTTGGGGAGCATCGGCCCGAGTTCGACCACGTAGTCGCTCGCCGGTTCTCCAGCCATCTTTGCCTTGACAACGCTGGCTATGTTCCTGACGTCCCACTCCTCCAGCAGGAGTCTGAAAAAGTCCCTTGAACGCTTGGGGAGCATCTTGAACATGAGCTCGTAGCTCCCAGCGAGTGCCCTATCCAGGGCCCTCTCAACTTCCTCGATGATGTAGTTTGAGACGCCCGCGAGGTAGTCCCTGTACTCGGTATCCTCAAGGTTTACGACGAAGTTCTGCAGCGTCCTGCTCTCAGCCAGCTCGTTGAACCTCTGTTCGCTCAGGAGCTTTGCCTCCATGGCGTTTATCCTTGCGTTGGGGTATGAATAGGGGGTGTACTTGTAGATGTAGGAACCCGTTTTGTAGGCCACCCACGTGAAGACCACCGCAAGTGTTGTGTTCAGTATGCCGCTGAGGGTCCCTAGCTCCATTTCTCATCACCCGAAGAGCGCCTTTGCTATAGCAGCCCTGAGCTCGCTCTCAAAGCGCTCTATCCTCGCCTCGAAGGTGTTGTCCACCCTGACTTTACCGTCGAGGCTTTGCACGAGAAGCCCGCCAATGGTGCTTATCGGCTTTCCGCGCCTGACCTTTATCTTTACCCCTGTTTTCTCTGCAACCGCTTTCTTAAACTCGTTCAGCCTCCCCTTGAGAAGCTCAAGCGTCCTCTCGTTTGACATGACGACAACGGTGTCGACGCCGAGCTCCCTAACGGCCTGGGCCCCGAGGTCCACGAGTATGTCGAAGTACTCGTCGTCCGGAAGTTCTGCCAGCCTCTCCTTCAGGGCCTGGATTACCTCCCTTATCATTTCCTCCTGAACCTGAAGGCGCTTCTTCCTGACCTCGAGCTTGGCGTTGGCTATTATCCTCTGCTTCTCTATCTCCGCCTGGGTCTGAGCCTTTCGGAGTATCCAGTCGGCCCTAGCCTCGGCCCTCTTTCTGGCCTCCTCCTTTATGGCTTCGGCCTCCTGCTGGGCTTCGCTGAGGATGTACTGTATCTTCTGCTCCGCCTCCCTGTTTATCTCCTGGATTATCAGTTCAGCCCCTTCCATCGTCCTTCCTCCCAAATTAAAGAAAGTTGGTCAGAGACCAACTCCGGTGGCTATCATTATGAGGGCACCGACCAGGCCGAAGATTGCCATGGTCTCGGCCATAGCCGCGAATATGATTCCCTGGGTGAAGGTCTTGGGGTTCTTGGCAACGGCACCGATTCCGGCGCTGGCGATGATTCCCTGCGGTATTGCCGAGAGGCCGGTGAGGCCAACGGTAAGGCCCGCTCCAAAGAGTATGGCGCTCTTAACAATGTTGTCCGGGGTGTTGGCGGTGAACTTGAAGCCGCCGCCGATTATTCCCGCGCTGAGCAGTATGAGGAACAGCGTAATCAGGCCGTAGATGCTCTGGGTCATTGGTAGACCCTCAAGGATCAGTGCGTTCTTGAAGTTCTTCTCGTCCTCGGCAACAACTCCGGCTGCCGCTGCTCCTGCGACACCGACACCAAAGGCTGATGCAGCACCTGCAAGCCCCGCTGCAAGGGCAGCACCAAGGGATACGTAAACTATCGGATCCATTCTTCTACACCTCCTTAAGCTTCAAGCTCCAGTTCAGACACTTCTCTTTTTGATTTGAACGGGCTGAAGGGCTTACCTTCGCCCGAGTAAAACGTTCCAAAAAACTCCACATACTGGAGACGGAGAGAGTGAACAAAAGCCCCAAGGGCGTTTATGGCGGTCGAAAACAGCTGACCGCCGATAAATATGATGGCGCCTATGACGATTCCCAGCGGCACAATGCTTATCTTTATTCCCCAGACCATGTCTGCCAAGACGTTGATGACCATCGCTATTCCGCTCGTTGCGAGGGCCAGTGCCATAAGCCTTGCGTAGCTGAGCCACGTTCCAACAAAGCCGAAGAAGTCCGAGATCAGCAACAGTGCCGCAAGGGCCCCGTTGGCGGCTATCTCGCCTATTGCGAAGAGCACCAGGCCGACTCCAAAGAGCGCCTTTGCACCCAGCAGCGCACCCTCTGGCTTCGAAGGCATCGCGTAGAGCACTATGGCGAGTATTATCAGCATCCACGGGAACTGCTCCAGCAGGGCGCCCTTGACGTCGCCGTTCTTCCACCTGACAAAGAAGCCTATGGAGTAGCCCATGAAGAGGTGGGCCAGTCCTATCGCAAGGGCGAGCATGAGGACGAACATTGGGTCCTTGAGCGGATCAGTTATGCGCGGGAACTGGGCCTCCGGGTTGCCGGTGATGTACTGGAGGATTATGTCGCCCGCGTTGCCAAAGTAGCTGCCGAAGAGTATTCCCATTGCCATCGTAAAGACCGAGCTCCAGAGGAGCGTGTAGGCGAACTTGTATGTGCCGTCGTTGAACTTTCTGTGGCCCTTGACGAGCAGGGCCGCGACTATGCCAACGATGAGACCGTAGAGGAAGTCGGTGAGCATGAATCCGAAGAAGAAAGAGTACGTGAAGGCTATTATCGGCGTCGGGTCTATCTCGTCGTACCTGGGAACGCCATACATCTCGGTGAGCATCTCGAAGGGCCTCGCCCACCCGGGGTTCTTGAGCTTTATCGGAATATCCTCGAGCTCTTCCTTCTTCGGCTCCCTAACGTTTATGTAGGCCTTTCCGTTGGTGACATTCTTTATTCCCTCAAGGATTTCAGGAACGTCCTTTCTGGGGATCCATCCGGTGAGCGCAAAGGTCATGTTGGTTCTCGCGAGCATTGGAAGGACTGTTGCCTTATCACGTTCATTCTCCATCAGCTCCTGGTAGAAAACAACGTCATCGTAGTACAGCTCCGCCATCTTCGCGGCCTCTTCCTTTGCCTCCTCGAGCTCCCTCTCCTTTTCATTCAGCTTCTCCTGGTAAACGGGGATCAGCTCGCGCGGCCTGCCCCTGCCCTCGGGAACCTCTATCCTCTCGAGGGAGTACTTGGCAAGGACGGGATTAGCTCTCTCATAGTCCTTTCTGAGGAAGGCAAAAACCGCGAGAATCCTGTCCTTCATGTCCCTTGAGGCGACCGCAATCCTGCCCTCAGTAACCTCCCTGAGCTCCTTGAGCATTGGCTCGAACTTCTGCCTCTCAACAGTTCCCACGACGACCTCGACGAGGCCGCTGTGCCTGAGGTACTCGACGTCGAGGTCTATGGCGGAGAGGAGCTCAAGCACCGCGATGTTCTCCTTTATCCTCTCTATCTCAGCCTGGGTCGAGGTTATCCTGTTCTCAACGGCCTTGACCTCGGGTTCGACAACCGACAGAAAGTCCTCAACGTCTTTTATCAGCTTCTCAATGCCCTCGTACCTGTACTTCCGCTTCTTTCTCTCCGGCGGGAATATGAACGCCTTAATTCCCCCGCCTGACGCCTTCCTGTAAGCCCTGAGAAAATCCGCGAGACGAGAGATAGTTATGCTGTACGAGGCCGCCTTCCTGTGGTACTCGTTGGGGGAGTCCCTCTGAGCGAGTTCAACATCGAGCTCCCTAATCTCAACCGCCCCGGCCTCGTGGAGATACGTAAGGAGCGGGTCTTTAAAGCGGCTCAGTGTTATTACCTCGATCTTTACCATCTCTTCGGGCCGAAACATCTCAGCTCCCTCTCACAAGTGCTATAGCGGCAGATATGGCCCTCTCAAAGTTGTTGGTGGCCTTCACCTTGAGCTCCTCTATCTCGGCCTCACCTTCCTCAAGAACCTTTTTGGCCTCTTCCTCCCCCTGCACACGGGCCTTTTCGATTATCGTGCGGGCCTGCTCTTCAGCGTTTTCAATGATCTCCTTCTCGATGAGCTTGGCCTCTTCCCGGGCTTTGGCCACAAGTTCTTTTGCCTCGGCCTTTGCACGTTCAATGCGCTCCTCTGCCTCTCTTTCTGCCTCAACAATCTGCCTGATGACGTCCTCCATTATTAGCCCCCCAATGACCTTGAAAACAGTTAAACTCTATGCCAACTTTGGCTTCCCTAACTGGTTTAAATAGTTTTTGGCGTTCATTCAAAAGGTATGACTAGGGGAGAACAAAGATGGACATAAAAGTTGAAAAAAATATCATTCAATTTTCACCCTCGGTCTTTTTCTTCTCCACGAGCTCCTTGAGATCGTCGAGAACCGAGTTCTTGGCGAACATTATTATCTGTCCCTTTTCAGGCAGCCGGGTATCGCCGGACGGGATTATGAGATTGCCCTTTTCGTCATAGATGGCCACTATGAGAGAATCTCTCGGCAGTTTGAGGTCCTTTACGAGCTTGCCGGCTATCTCCTTTGTCTCATCTATCTGGAACTTAACCATTTCAGCCCCTTCTTTGGGGAAGAGGACACGGTCAAAACCCGGTGTGACTATGTTCCTACTTATATACTCCGCCGCGATCTCCTCCGGTGATATGACGAAGTCAAAGTACTTCTTGAGGTCGGTGACTTCTTTGAATATGCGCCTGTTCTGGGGGTTGCTTATCCTGAGTGACGTCTTGACCTTCGGGTTGAGGTGCTTTGCCAGGATGCAGGCGAGCAGGTTGGCGTCGCCCTTTCCAGTCAACGCCGCAAATGCATCAGCTTGCTTTATGTTGGCCTCCTCGAGGGTCTTTGGATCGGTTGCGTCGCCCTCAATAACGAGGCCGTTTATCATGTTTGCAAGTTCTTTAGCCCTCTCCCTGTCCCTCTCGACTATAGTGACGTCGTGCCCATCGCTCTCGAGCATTTTGGCGACGAGGTAACCAACCCTTCCGGCACCCATAATTATGACAAACATCAGTCCTCACCGAGCAGATATTTTGCGAGTTCAGCGTATGCGGGCCTCGTCACGAGGATTCCTATGAGGACGCCGAGTATCGTGGTGAAGGCGAATCCCTTGAGCGTCCCTACGAAGTAAACCAGCAGAAAGCTCATTGCCGCTATCGTGGTGGCTGCCGAAGCAAATATAACGAAGAAGGCCCTGCCCATCCTCTTTATCACGCTGGAGCGCCTGGTGATTTTAGTGCTCCTTTCACCGCTGAGAAGTTCGTCGGTTATGACCACCTGCTGATCAACGCCCGTACCTATTGCCGCAACGATGCCGGCAATACTCGGGAGGTCGAGGTTCCACCCTATAAGCGCTGCAACTCCGAGGATAATGATGACCTCAAAAAGGCTCGTAGATGCGACGGGTATCGCTATTTTCCAGTTCCGGTAGTGGTAGTAGATTATGAGGAGCACCGCTACGAGAGCCCCCAATCCAGCGTAGAGGGCCTGTATCTTGAAGTTCTCGCCGAGACGTGGTGATATGAACTCCATGCCAACAACCGTGAGCTTAACCGGCAGAGATCCGCTCTTCAGAACGGTGTAGACCCTGTTTGCCTCTTCACTTGCAGTCATCCTATCTGGAGCGTATCCAGAGATCTGGACACTTGTATGAGGTACTCCAGTGGCGAGGTCCTCTCCAACGCCGTACGGGCCGTAAAGTCCGAGCACGCGAGTCACAAGGGCCTCGTCAGGCTCGCCCCCCATCCTCGCGATGTATCTAACCTTAAGCCCCTTGGCCTCCAATTCAGCCTGCAGGCTCGAGGGGACATCAACGAGAACGACTTCCACCTTGCCTTGAGCGAGCTTGGCGAGCTCGTCGGCGCTCTGGTTGGTGTAGGCGACTGGAGTTATGTTAAACGCCCTCGTTATTCTCTCGAGGAGGGGCGTTGCCTGTGGTGCCTCTGAGTTGAAAGCGGAGCTGTTCATAACTTTGTAAACGCTCTCCGGAACCACCATGAGGGAGTTGACCGGAGGGTCAAGGAACATGTCAACGGGCCAGCCGGGCTTTCCGTTTGCCAGTTCAGCAAACTTCTCGGCGGAAGACTTGGTTATCGTGAACGGAACGCTCCACTGGTAGTTCTGGGCCCCCAGCTGCCTTATGGTGGGCGGGTCAACCATGACAACGTCCTTTCCAGTGCCAAATATGACCCCATTAAACTCCATGTAGAAGACACCCTGGCTCTCTATGACACTCTTTATCTGATTCGCCTCCTCCTCACTGCTGACGTTTGCAACCTTTACCAGGACTATCTGGTCGCCCTGGGCCTCTATGGTGATCTCCTTCACTCCAAGGGTGTTCAGCCTCTTCTGAAGGGAGTCTGTAACAAGCTGCATCGTCTGGGTATCAACGGGGTGTTCGGTCTGAGCAACAAGGGCCACGCCACCGGCAATGTCTATTCCGAATGTCAGAGGACGGAGTGCGAGAGTGATTATTGAACCTGCAAGCACCAGGATGAGGAAGATTATCTTCCAGTTCTTGAGAAGCTTTTTGGTTCTTCTATTCATGAGCTACCCCCCTTTGAAGCGCTCCTGCCGAGGTACCACTTGAGCACGCCGGCGTTAAGAACCCACGTGTTCATGAAGTCCGCAAGGAGACCAAAGATCAAAACCACCGCGATGTTATCTATCGTCGGGCTAGTAGAAATCAGCCACAGCATGAAGAGCGCGCCCAGCGTTGTTGTGCTCATGGTAAAGCCCGTGGACACCGCGTTAAGGTATGCCTCTTCAATGGTGTCTTCCTTCCTCTTAAGGAGCTTAGTGGTGAGGAGTATGTTGCTGTCAACGGTGTAACCTATGAGCATCAGCAGGGCCGCTATCGTGGCCGTCGTAAGCTCTATCCCAAAGAGCCCCATGAGGGCAACGGCGATCGTCATGTCGGAGAGGGCTGAAAAGATTATCGTCAGCGAAGGGACAAGGCTTCGGAAGAACAGAAAGACCACGAGGGCCATTGCCATGAAGGCAAATATTATTGCCCTTATTCCCTGCCTCTGTGCAATTTCACCGAAGGTCGGCTGAACCTCACTGTGAGTATAATCAGCATCCGGGTACTTCTCCTTCATAACGTCGATTATCTTCAACGGATCCGTGCCAACCGGAGCGTAAATTCTCACACCATTGACGTTGACGCCACTAAAACTCTCAACCCTAATCGGAACTCCAAGCTGGTCGGTAAGATCCTTGGCGAGGTCGTCAGGATCCGCGCTCACACCATGAGCAGTTACCACCACACCACCCTGGAGGTCTATACCGAGGGTGGGGAAGCGAACCGCGAGCAGCAACAGAGCCACTATGAAAACAACCAGTGGATACATAACCATCTTCTTGTACTCCATTTCAGCGAGAAACCTCAACTTTTCACGTTTCTTTGCCCTTACGTTTTCTCCGGCCGTCGTTTTGGCCTTCTTTTTAGCCTTTGGCATGCTGTCACCCCGTCTGCAGTTTTCATAAAACTTGTCGATAGTAAGGAAGGCTTAGGTTTTAAAATTAGTGGTCGTTTTCACCCAGAAAACTCAAAGGAGATGGATAGAAAACCCTTTTATTCGGAAACCCTCCGGATGAGGAAAAAACTGATAGGAAAAAGCGGTTTAATCCATACAAAGGCAAGTCTAATCCGTTTAACCCGCAAAAGCTCCTCCCACAACTCCCCACTTTTAGGATTAACTTTAAAAAGGGTATATAATAGGAGGAACAAGAGGTGAGAGCCATGAGCGAGATAGAGACCATCGGGTTCCACTACGTTGTTGAGGCTGCCGGTTGCGATCCTGAGGTTCTCGGTAACGCTGACAAAATCAGGCAGATATTCCTCGATGCGGCGAAGGTCAGCAATATGGAGGTCAAGTCAAGCTACTTCTTCAAGTTCTCTCCGACGGGTGTCAGCGGGGTTGTCATAGTTGCAGAGAGCCACATCTCAGTCCACACCTGGCCCGAGAGGGGCTACGCCGCCCTTGACGTTTACACCTGCGGCACCAAGGCCGACCCCGAAAAGGCCGTCGACTACATACTCGAGCAGTTCAAGGCCAGGTACGCCCACGTCTCCGAGATAAAGCGCGGAATAGAAGAGGACGACGAAACCTACACCCACATGATAATGACGTGGGAAGAAGCCCTCAGAAAGAACGGAAAATAATAAGCGAGCTCACAGGAGCTCTTCTATCTCTTTTATCCTGCTGAGAGCGTCGCCCAGGATCCTCCTGACGTTCTCGATCTTTGCGGTAAGCTTCCTGTTATCCTCTTCGAGGCTCCTGACTTTCTCTTCAAGCTCCTTCACTCTGGCCTCAAGCTCCTCTTTCTCCTTCTTGAGCTTCTCGTACTCCTCCATGGCAACGAGCTGACCGCCCTTGGCAAGGACTTCAACGTTCCTGACGAGCTCGTCAAGCTTGCCCTGCTTTATGAGCTCGTAGGTCTCCCTGACGAGCTGACCTGCTTTTGTCTCGCCCTTAAGGTGCTTCCTGATTGTCTGCTCCGTCCTGCCGAGTTCTTCAGCGATTTCCCTGACGGTCATTCCAGCTTTTTCCCTCGCTATGGCTCCAGCCGCTACCGCAAGGCTGTCAACCCACGTCAGCCTCTCGGCCGGGTCCTTGATGAGCTCTATAACTTCGGGCCTGAAGAGCGTCGCGAATAGGAGGATGCTCTCAAGCCTGTGTATCTCCTCCCTTCCAACCGGGTTCAGCGGAACCTCCATCCTATCACCCCCCCTTTCAGTTTTCACTCAACCTCAACAACGGTCTTCCTCTTGAGTACCTTGTCCGGGTAAACGACGATTCCCTTGTCTGTAATATCGAACGGGTGCCTCCTCATACTGTGGCTCGTTCCGCGCATCTTCCAGACTATTAACGAGCGCTTGAGCTCGCCGTCAATCTCGTCAAGGTCGAGCCTTATTATGCCGTCAACGCCGTGCTCGACGCCGGGCCCGCCGAACCCGCGCTCGCCAACGCTTATCTGGCTCACGAGGATGCTCGTGACTCCGAGGCCAGCTAGAACGCGCTTGAGCTGCATGACGATGCCCCTCGCCATCGCCGGCTTGTTGATGTAGAGCGTCGTGACGGAGTCGATAACAACGCGCTTGGCGCCAAGGTCTTTAACGGCCATCCTGAGGACGTCTATGAACTCCCTTATGTCGGTCAGGTCGTGGACGATGTACTTCTCGTACTCCTTGCTCTTGCCTATCCCAGCGGTGAAGGCATCGACCATCGCGAAGAGGCCTTCTTCCTCGTACTTCCTGACGTCCCAGCCGAACCCGGCCATGTTCTGCCTTACCTGAACCGGGTGCTCCTCAAGGGCAACGTAGATGCCGGGCTCACCCATCTGGAGGCCGTTCCAGAGGAACTGCTGGCTGAATATCGTCTTCCCGGTTCCAGGCCCACCGCTGAGAAGGACAGCGTTCCTCTCGGGGATTCCCCCGTGGAGAATTTCATCCATTCCGGGAATCCCGGTCTTGACTTTCCTCACCATGAGCGTCACCCCCTTTAGTAACTTTTAGTTACCATTATTATGTGCGGCAGAAGAGCTTAAAAAGATTACGCAAGGTTAGAAAAGTCAGCGCCTCCTCCTCAGAAACTCCCCGATGTCAGTAACGTTGAGAATGAACTTCCGGCTGCTTTCAGGGTTTATCCTGCCGATGCCGAGGATAACGCCGTTCTCGTCGTATATTACCAGCTTCTTCGTCCCCTGCCAGACGTATTTTCGGACGCCGCTCCTCGGTACGTCTTTTCCAGTGGTGAAGAGGAAGCCTGCCTTTGGGCTCAGAACTGCGTAGTTCTTCTCAACCTTCACGAAGTAGAAGAACTCGACGTTGGGATAGAACTTCTCCACGAGGTTCCTATCGACCTTTATCGTGCCCACAAACGTCCCATAGGCGTAGGGTTTGATTTTTAGGCCCTCAAGCTCGGCCCACACCCTTTCGTTGACGGCGTAAACGTCCCTAAACTTGCCCTCAACGACGGCAAAGAAGTGGTGCTCAAGCTCACCGTACTTCTCGGCCTCGCGGAGTATGAGGTCGTACTCCCATGCGGAGGCACGGCGGTAGCGGAGTTCCTCGCTCATGTTTTTGGAATTGGTGGGGGGCTTAAAAGCTTAGCCTTCGAGCCCCGCCAAAAGCTCCGCAAAGCCCTCTATATCGGTTCTCTCAAACTCTTCTTCAAACTCAAGGCCAAGCTCTGCTATCTCCTCCGGTGTTATCATTGTTTCAGGCTCGTCGGCGTTTACTCCGGGACAGCTCTCGTCGTAGTAGAGCCATAGCTCTTTGCCCTTGTAGTGGAACGGTTTCTCGCCCTCAACCCCGAGGGGCTTTCTTGAGACCATGAAAGGATAGATGCGGCATATGAGAGGCCTAACTTTGTGGATTGTGCACTTTCCGGTCTCGGGGTCGTGGAAAACGCAGCCCAAATCCCACTCCCTCACGGCGAGGACGAAGCGCACCTTGTCGCCCTCAATGGAAAACGTCACGAAGTCCTGAGGGTCATGGCCGGCCCTAGCAATTCTCTCTATATCCTTCAGGGTCAGGTAGATGTGCCTCCCCCTACAGCAGTCGAGGCAGTAGAGACAGCGGAAGCCAGCGGGTTCGTTGAAGGGTCTCGGTTTGAAGCGCATAAAATCACCTCACGTGTTCAGGTGGGCGTCGAATTCTTTACTCTTTTTGTAATCAGCGTAGCCCCTGTCGAGCCTCTTTGCAACATAGGGCCCGTTCTTTCTGTAGCCGAACTTCCGGTAGTACTCCCTGACCCCAACGCCGCTTATGACGAGCATTTTCTTAACGTCGAACTCCTCGCGGGCAATCCTCTCGGCCTCTGCCAGCAGCTCCCTTCCGTAGCCGCGGTGCTGCCACTCGTACCTCGGCTTTCCGCCTATCGGCACGAGCGGGCCGTAAACGTGGAGCTCCCTGACTATGGCTGAAGGACAGCAGTTTATCTCCTTCCTGTGGGCTTTCTCACTCGGAATTCTCAGGCGGAGGAAGCCTATGAGGATGTCGTTCTTGGTATCTTCAAAGCTGAGGAAAATCTCCTTTCCGCCAGCCGCCTCGTAGTCCTCGCGGAGGAGCCTGATGTGCTCAACTTCCGGCTGGATTCCAAACTTCTCCATCATGTGGCCGACTTCTCTAAACCTAATCTCTCTCGGCCTTATGCCCCGCCTGATGAGCTCGTTGAATACAAGCTGGCCCAGGTTGGAGTGCTTGACACCGTCAACGATGAGCTGGACTGGAATGTCGCGCTGAATTCTCATGACGCGCACCCACTTCGGGAAGAGCTTGTAGGCCTCGACGAGGAGCTCCACGGCCTCCTCAGTATGGTAGGGGCGGTACTTGCCCTCCTTCCACCAGCGGTAGAGGGGGGCGTCCCTCGTGACGAGCGTGGGGTACACCTTCAGCATGTCTGGCCTGAAGCGGGGGTCTTCGAAGATGGCACGGAAGGTGTATAGG
>JAGHBN010000162.1 GCA_021160985.1 Thermococcus sp. | reverse complement strand
TTGTGGAGCAGTATTTCTCCCCTCGTGTCCGCGTCGAAGAGGAAGCGGTGCTTTCCCTCAACTAAAACGCTCCAGCCCCAGTCGTTGAGAAAGCCCTTTGAGGGCACGTTGTCGTTGAGGACAACGAGGCGCATACTCTTCCCCCTCTTTATTCCCTCACAACAAGGCATCGCTGGAAGGGTTTTAAACTTCTCCCGCCAAATGCACGTGGGGGGAGAAAGTGATGGAAGTAACCTACCGCTTCATCGGAGTCATCCACAGCCCATTCAAGGAGCCGAAGGGCGTTCCAATACAGCCCTCGGCAGCTAAGGGAGTTAGGGGGACCGTCGAGGTCTTCCCGGAGTACTCGCCGGGACTGAATGACATCGAAGGGTTCTCACACATCATACTAATCTACCACTTCCACCGTGCAGAGCCAGGAAAACTCCTCGTCAGGCCATACATGGACGACGAGGAACACGGTGTCTTCGCCACCCGCGCACCGGGCAGGCCGAACCCAATAGGCATCTCGATAGTGAGGCTCCTCAGTGTTGAAGGAAACGTGCTCCACATCGAAGACGTTGACATCGTCGACGGAACACCTCTGCTCGACATAAAGCCATACGTGCCGGAGTTTGACATCAGAACCGTCGAGAGGACGGGCTGGCTGGAGAGGAACGTCCACAAGCTCCCAGAGGCCAGAGATGACGGCAGGTTTGTGAAGGAATAGCATATTATCTCTAAGATCCACAGGTGAACAAAGAGGGTTAATCAAAAGCTTTAAGCCAACTTTTTTGTTAAGATATCTGTCTGAACATTTAGGGAGATGTCAAAAATGGTGAAGATTGGAATTATAATTTGCGACCGCTACCGCACCTGTGCGGGCGGCAAGTGCTTCAGGGCGTTGAGGGAGCGCGAAGGGGCCTTCAGCACATACAAGGGCCAAGAGGTTGAGGTTGTCGGATACACCACCTGCGGAGGCTGCCCCGGCGGGAACATTGAATACGCCCCAGCGGAAATGAAGAAGAACGGTGCCAAGGTAATTCACCTCGCGACGGGCTTTCTGGTGGGCTATCCTCCCTGTCCCTGGATAGACTACTTCAAGCGGTTCATCGAGGAGAAATACGGTCTCAAAGTCGTCCTCGGAACCCACCCCATTCCGCAGAAATACTACACGACCCACAAAGCTCTGGGCACGTGGGACTCACCCGACTGGGAGGAAAAACTGAAGTACGTCATCTGCGACGAAGAAACGAGAAGGAAGTACGACTGAAGAGACAGATACCGTGACTATACCTCGCAGGTCATGGCACCGCAACCACATACTTCCTGTTTCCCTTTTCAAAGCCCCTGAAGGAGCCGAGCTTCAGGCCGAGCAGGGCTTTTTGAACCTCAACCACCTTCATGGCCGCGAGATGAGTAACGCGCGTTCCCTTCAGGAACTCTGGCAGAAGCTGGCCCGTCGGCCCGGTCAGAACGAAGAGCTTCGCCCTCTTTGCCCGGTCAATGAGTATGTCTACCGTTCCGTTCACGAGACAGCTCGCGCTCGCTATGACCGCGTCCATCTCTGGAAGCAGGTGGTACTCAAGGGCGTCGCTGTAGGTGTCCTTGTCCCAGAGCTTAGGATTCCGCTCGAAGACGTATAACTCATAGCCCCTTCCGCGCAGGGCCTCGGCCAGCGGGGGCATGTTGCCGACCAGTGCAACCTTCCCAGCGTCCTCTGGAAGGAGCTCAAGCACATCAACCCACTCAGCGTTAGTGAGGTCTATGTGGTACTGCGAGACCGCGTTTATGGCTGCGAGGCCCAACGTGCGCTCAATGACGTTGAGGCTGTCCGCCCTCTCGATGAAGGCCTCAAGCGACGGCTCGCTTATCGAGTTCGTGTAGCGCTGAACCTCTTCTGGCAGGGTCATTGCCACGCCGAGTGCCTTTCCCTTCTCGCCTTCAACAAGAACCCACGTGTAAGGGAGGGCAAAGCCGAAGTCAACCAGCTCAAGCCCATCAGTAAGTTCCAAGGCTTTTTTCTTTATCTCCGAGAGCAGCATAACCATCACTTCACGGCTTTTATTACCACAAAGCTCCCCTCGCCGTAGCCAAGCTTAACGGGCTCAATTTCTTTAATCTCGTCGAGCCTGTGAAAGAGAGTCTGAACTATCTCGAATTTCCTGAAGCCGACCTTCTTGAGCAGTTCTAAGAGTTCATCTGTGGAAAAGAACCTCGCCTCGCGGTAGAAAACGCTGTTCTCTTTGTTTCGCTCGTATTCCTGCCCGATCGGGCTGTTCCTGTCAACAAAGCCTATTATGAGTGCCCCACCTGGCTTCAGGACGCGGTAGGCCTCGCGTAAAGCCTTTTCGGGATCGTCAACGAAGCATATCGTCGTAACCATCAGGAGGTAGTCGAGGCTTTCATCGGGGAAGGGAAGGCTTTCGGCAACCCCTTCGATGATCTCTATGCCCCTCCTTCTGGCTATCTCCGCCATGGCCTTCGAAGGCTCGACGCCGAGCTTTATCCCTAGCGGTGCCGCGAAGCGGCCGGTTCCAACGCCTACCTCCGCCCCCTTCCCTTCCTTCGGCAGAAGCTTTCTAACCGCCTCAAGCTCGG
>JAGHBN010000034.1 GCA_021160985.1 Thermococcus sp. | reverse complement strand
CCTTACCGATATCGCGAAGTCCGGACAGAGAAGCTCGCAGAGCTTGCACTTAACGCACTTCTCCGCATGGGCCGGAACCGGATAGTGGACACCCTTTTCGCTAAGCTCTTTGCTCCACTCGAATACCTTTCTGGGGCACATTTCGACGCAGATTCCACAGCCCTTGCAGAGAAACGTATCGACGTCAATTTCAACAACGCCTTCCGCCTTTCCGACGACGAGATAGCCGTTTTTTTCAATGACAGTGTTCGCGTTTTCAGCCATGGGAACCACCTCTTGGCAGAGCCTTTTACGTTTGTCAACATTTAAAGCTTTCGCGAGTGAACATTGATGTTCAGAAGGAGTCCATTCGGGAACATGGGGTATTCAGAACAAAAGTTTCAGGAGAAGAGGGCCTCCTCCCGAAGAATCACCACGTCAGTAGCTGCCAGTCGAGGAGGCCGTTCTCGACTATGTACTCCCACCGCTCCCTGCACTCCGGTTTCAGGTTCTCGATGTATCTCAGGTCTTGGGTCGCCGAGAACTTCTTGATGGCCTTCCCTATGACCTTATCGTAGTCTGTCAGGCAGTTGTGGGGGCCACGCTTTGAGCCCGCACCGACCGGGTCGCTCAGGATTCTCTTGTTCGGGAACTTCCTCTTCACCCAGATGAGGACTTCAACGGCGCTCCAGAGCCAGGGCGGGCGGTATTCGTTCTTCTCCCAGAGCCTCTCGTAGAGCGTGCCCTTCTGGATGTCCGTTATGTTTATTGAAAAGGTGTCCGTGTAGGGCTCCGCCTTCACTATGCTCTCCTTGACGTCCTCTATACCATCGCGCTCGGAGAGGAATATCGGCTTCAGTAGGAGGTAGGTTTTAACCTTCGCACCCGCCTCGTGGGTCGTCTCAGCCGCCCTCACGAAGTCCGCGAAGGTGTTGCCCTTGTTTATCGAGACATCGGCCACATCGTCGTTGGCTGTTTCGAGGCCTATCGCAACCTCGAAGTGCTTGTCGGGTACTATCTCGACAAGCTTCTTAACCGCATCGTAGCGGACAAGCTCGCTCCTGCTCTCGATAACGATTTCTTCAACGGTGTCCATCTCCGCAAGGAGCTCGAAGATTTTCCTCCTAGTTTCGGGCTTTAACTCGCCGTTGTCAAGAAACGAGCCGGAGGTGAACATCCTCACCGCGAATGGGCCCTTTTTGCCCTCGATCTTCTTGAGGGCCTCCTTCACGTAGTCCACTATCGCTTCCTGGCTCCACTTTACCTTCGGGGCAGCAGTCGGATAGGCGCACATATAGCAGGCCTTCCCAATCCTGAAGCGGTAGCACCCGATGGTGGGGAGTATTATGAAGAGCGCCGTTCCGGGCTTTCCGGCGACGTTGTCCTCGCTCGTCCAGTACGTCATTCTCTCACCTAAGCCTCGCTGGGAGCTAGGGTTTTTAAAGGTGAGGGATTAACAGGAACCATGCCGAGGATACTCATCACGAACGACGATGGGATTTATTCCAGGGGCATCCACGCTGCAGTTGAGGCCATTAAAGACCTAGGCGAGGTGTACGTTGTTGCCCCCCTATTCCAGAGGAGCGCCAGCGGAAGGGCCATGACCCTGCACAGGCCCCTCAGGGCCAAGCTCATCGATGTTCCCGGCGCGAAGGTTGCCTACGGCCTCGACGGGATGCCCGTGGACTGTGTAATTTTCGCTCTCGCACGCTTTACGGATTTTGACCTCGCCATAAGCGGAATAAACCTCGGTGAGAACCTGAGCACCGAGATAACGGTTTCGGGGACGGCTTCGGCAGCCATAGAGACTGCCACCCACGGAATCCCCAGCATAGCGGTTAGCCTTGAGGTCGACTGGAAAAAGGCCCTCGGCGAGGGCGAAGGGATAGACTTCTCCGTCGCGGCCAATTTTCTGAGGAGAATAGCGGGTGCCGTCCTTGAGAAGGGCCTGCCAGAGGGCGTTGACATGCTCAACGTGAACGTGCCGGGTGATGCGACACGGGAGACCCCAATAACAATAACGAGACTAGCCAGGAGGAGATACCGCCCCACCATAGAGGAGCGCGTCGATCCGAGGGGGCATCCGTACTACTGGGTGGTCGGCAGGAAGTGTGAGGAGTTCGAGCCAGGAACCGATGCATACGCCCTGAAGGTCGAGGGGAAGGTCAGCGTTACCCCGATAAACATAGACATGACGGCAAGGGTAGATTTTGGGGAGCTTGCCCGGACTCTGGGCATTTAAGCCCCTTTTATTCACAAAACTTTATAAGGATTTCTACCATACCTGGTAGTGAGTTAACTGATGACTACTGAAGCCCCACATACCGAGGTGGTTCGCGTGAAGAAATACCTCATCATAGCGCTCCTTATTCTTCTCTCAGGGATAAGTGTGTTTCTCTACGTACATGACGGGGACGCTGAAGACACCACTCCCTGCTTTTCGAGGATAAGCGTAAACGTCAGCGATGTTGAGCCCCCAATAGTCAGCGGACCGGGGTTTCCGCCGAGCTACAAGTTCGGGGGAATAACCCTGGAGGAGGTTGTAAACAGAAGCCCGAGGCACGTGCCCATCGGGTTCTTTAACTTTCATCCCTCGAACTGGACAGGTGAAAGGCCGAAGTGCTACTTTAAGGCGCTCGAAGGTTACTCTGAGAACTGGACGGATCTCATCATGCCTGGAGTGTCCTTCTCAAACGCAACTCTCTCAGGAAGGGTTTATCTCGCAGTTTATGTGTACCCACTGGAAGAAACGGCAATAATAGCCAAGGCGAATTACGGGGAAACGCCTGAAGAGTCAGAGATAGCTGAAGCGTTAAGACTCAAGTACAGCGAACCTCCGGGCGAAATTATAGATGCCTACGTTTCAGAGCTTAAGCGCTCGGGCTACACCGCAGTTAGAGAGCTCTCCAGTAATCTTTTCGAGGGCTGGGTGTTCAGGAAGGGGAGCGACCACCTGCTAGTGCTGAAGCTCAGGGACGAGGGCAACCTCTACCTGCTCCTCGCCAGAGGGGAAGAGACCGATATCAAAAAACTCGCAGATGCGATTTCCTCACGGAGGTGAGTTCGTGAAGCTCCGCTCTCTCCTTTACCCTCTCCTCTTTCCCGCGTGGGAATTCCTGCTCATGATTTTACTCCCCTCGGAATACTACGTTGGGGCTTCCTGCCGTCAGGTTCGCCCTTACCCAATCTGCCGCTTTTACTTTGAGCCATCACTTATCTTCTTCCTTGTGGTTGCTCTACCCTTCATCACCGCTGCCCTTTTCGCCCTCTGGAGGAATTCCATAAAAACCGCCCTGCTTTCGGGTTCCGCTGGAGTTACATTGCTCATAGGGACGGCGCTCCTGACCATTGACGAAGGAATTGCCCTTCTTGCTCTCCTTCTCCTCACACCCCTCATCCAGTGGGCTGGAGAGGTGGCTTTGAAGACAAAACCGGAGAGAAGTGAGGAAGCCCTCTGGGCCGTCTCAACAGTTTTGAGTTCTCTCGCCGTCTGGGCCGTGGTTCGCATGGGAGTCGCGGTTAGCGTATAAGAAAAGGGAAAAGCTCACTCCTCCCCGAAAATCCTCTCCACGAACCACTTCTCGTCGAAGGGCTTCAGGTCGTCGTAGCCCTGA
This sequence comes from Thermococcus sp., assembly GCA_021160985.1. Classification (GTDB taxonomy): domain Archaea; phylum Methanobacteriota_B; class Thermococci; order Thermococcales; family Thermococcaceae; genus Thermococcus. The sequence goes on along the minus strand of JAGHBN010000034.1, from coordinate 5,476 downwards.
CCGACGCCGACGAAGAGTATTGGCGCGCCAATCGCGTGGCTTATGCTCAAGGCCGCTCCACCCCTCGCGTCCGCGTCGAGCTTGGTGAGGATTACGCCGTCTATCCTAACGGCCTCGTTGAACTGCTTGGCCTGCTCAACAACGGCGTTTCCGCTCAGGCTGTCGCCGACGAAGATGACCAGGTCGGGCTTGGTGACGCGCACTATCTTCTTCATCTCGTCCATGAGGTTCCTGTTGAGCTCGTTCCTCCCGGCGGTGTCGACGAGAACCACATCAACCCCTCTCGCCCTGGCGTGCTGGATTGCGTCGTAGGCAACCGCCGCCGGGTCCGCCCCGTAGTCGTGCTTGATGACCCTGACGCCGACGCGCTTGGCGTGCTCCTCCACCTGCTCTATTGCGCCCGCCCTGAAGGTGTCGCTCGCCGCTATGACAGCGCTTAAACCGTTCTTCTTGAGCCAGTTGGCGAGCTTGGCGATGGTTGTTGTCTTCCCCGAGCCGTTAAAGCCGACAAAGACTATGACGAAGGGCTTCTCTTCCTTCGAGCGGATCATTTCAAGGAGGTCTATTTTCCTCTCCGGGGTCAGAACCTCAAGCACTGCCTCCCTAACAGCTTCCTCCACCAGCGCCCTCTTATTGGTTCCAATCTTGACCTTCTGGCCCACGAGTTTCTCTTTTATTTTTTCCTTAAGCTCCTCAACCGTCTCAAGGGCAACATCAGCTTCGAGCAGCTCTATCTCCAGGTTCCAGAGAGCGTTTTCAACGTCCTTCTCGCTTATTTCAGTCTGAGATACCCTCTCCACGAATGAGCCTAATTTTTCCTTTAGTTTTCCGAGCATGAAGCCCACCCAATGGAAGGGCTGAATAAAGAGTATATAAAGCCCTCGGCGATAGCTGGTGTCATCACTCCTCAGACCCGAAGCCAGTCGTCATCGGGCGTTGGGCTGTCCTCCCTGCAGTTTATAAACCGCACGTGCCCCTCAGTACCTCCTCACGTAGGTCTTGCTCCCGACTATTCTCCCCTTCTCCAGACGCATCACGTCGATCTTTTCAAAACCGACCGTCTCCCTCTTGTACGCTATCAGGTAGTCGATAGAGTCTTTAAGCCCGTAGCGCGTTATTGAGTCCTTTACGTACTTGTGTTCATACATCAGGACGAGCCTGTCCCTGTGCTTCTCCAGCCATCCCTTCAGCCTTTCCCTCTCCTCTTTTGAGCGCGAGAGGGGATTGACTATCAGGTACACATCAAAGTCGTCGCTCTCAAACGGCGGGCCTATGTAGACATCACCGTCCACCTGAAACGGGAGGTACTCAGCAAGCACGCGCTTCCCGCCTCTGCTCCAGGCATTCATGTATATTTTCGCAAGCCTTTTCCCGTCTCCAGTTATTAAAACCACCCCTGAATCCAGTTCCGCTATTTTCTTCAGCATGGTCATCACAAAAAACTTTTACTTTCTGGTTAAAATCCTTTCTCAAATTTTCGGTGTTCTAAAGACCGCAAAGTATATATTTTAGCCGCCATTATACCTCTGTAAAACCTGCGGGGTGTTAGCATGAAGAAACTGCTAGGTCTGTTTTTAATCGGCCTTATGGCCCTTAGTGTAGTGGCCAGCGGCTGTATTTCCTCAAGTGAAGAGGAATCCACCAAAGGCGCCATCGCCATCGTCTATGACGTCGGTGGAAGGGGCGACCTGAGCTTCAACGACATGGCATACCTCGGTGCCAGCAAGGCGGCAAAGGAATTCAACCTTGAGCTCGTTGAGCTCCAGAGCAACAGCGAGGACGACTACGTTAAAAACCTCGAGACCCTTGCCGCCCAGAAGAAGTACCTCGTTATCATAGCCGTCGGCTTCATGATGACCGACGCCGTCAAGCAGGTTGCGGACGAATATCCCGACCAGAAATTCGCCATTATTGATGGTTTCATTCCAGACAAGGACAACGTCATGAGCATCCTCTTCAAGGAGAACGAGGGTTCGGCCCTTGCTGGTGCACTCGCCGGCCTCATTGCAGCCAACGATGGCAAGGACAAGGTCGGTATCGTTCTCGGAATGGAGATTCCGGTCCTCTACAAGTTCGAGGCAGGCTACCGCTTTGGTATTAAATGGGCCGAAGACTACTACAAGCAAAAAGAGGGGAAGGACGTTAGCATAGACGTCCTCTACCAGTACACCGGAAGCTTTGGTGACGCTGCCAAGGGTAAGGCCGCTGCCCAGGCCCAGCTCAGCCAGGGTGCGTGGGTAATCTACCAGGTAGCTGGTGGTACTGGACTGGGTGTCTTCGATGCTGTTGAAGAAGCCCTTAAAGCCCAGAACAAGAAGATGGGTCCGCCGTTCGCCATCGGTGTTGACTCCGCCCAGGACTGGATCAAGCCCGGTGTCATAATCGCCAGCATGATGAAGCGCGTTGACGTCGGTGTTTACACCGCCGTTAAGGATGCCGTTGAGGGTACCTTCAAGGGAGGAGTAGTCGAGCTCGGCCTCAAGGAGGACGGTGTTGGTCTCAGCACCGTTGACGACGTCATGGCCATGTTCAACTCACTTCCTGAGGACACCCAGCAGCAGAAGCTCAAGGACCTAGGCTTCAACAGCAAGGACGAGCTGAAACAGTACCTTGAGAATACCAGGAAGCAGGTTCCCGACTGGATCTGGGATGCCGTGAAAGAGCTTGAGAACAAGATAAAGAACGGCGAAATAAAGGTCCCGGCCCCGATGGACAAGGAAAGCATAGAGAAGGTTCGCGCCGCCCAGACCTGGCAGGAAATGATGGAACTCGCTGAGTGACCCTTTTTATTTCCTTTTCTCCACTCTCCACATTTTAAAGGGGGTGCTGGGATGGATAGAACACCAATAATCGAAATGAAGGGAATTGTCAAAGTTTACCCTGATGGCACAAAGGCCCTCAAAGGCGTTGATCTCACTGTTAATGAAGGCGAGATTTTGGGTCTCTTAGGTGAGAACGGTGCCGGAAAGACCACCCTCATGAAGATCCTCTTCGGGATGCTTCATCCCACTTCCGGTAAAATTTTCATCCGGGGTAAAGAGGTTCACTTTAAGAGCCCCTCCGATGCCATTGCTCACGGCATCGGTATGGTTCACCAGCACTTCACGCTCGTTGAGGTTTTTGATGCCCTCCACAACATAATACTCGGAATGGAGGGTCACGGACTGTTTTCAAAGATAGACATCGAGAAGGCGAAGGAAAAGCTCCAGAAGCTCATGGACGAGTTGAACTTCCAGGTACCCCTCGAAATCCCCGTTGAGAACCTCCCTGTTGGTGTCCAGCAGAGGGTAGAAATCCTCAAGATGCTCTACCGCGACGTCGATGTCATCATCCTCGATGAGCCCACTGCGGTTCTCACTCCCATGGAGGTTGAAGAGCTCTTCCGCGTCCTGAGGCAGCTCAAGGCAGAGGGCAAGACCATCATCTTCATCAGCCACAAACTCAACGAGGTCATGGAGCTCACCGACCGCGTCACCGTCATCAGGAAGGGGGAAGTCATCGGAACGGTCAACACGAGCGAGGCAACGCCCCAGCTCCTTGCCAGGATGATGGTTGGAAGGGACGTTGTCCTGAGGATAGAGAAGCCTCCAAGAGAGCCGGGTGAACCAATTCTTCGCGTCGAGAACCTCAAGGTTATGGGCGACCGTGGCGAGATTGCGGTCAACGGCCTCTCATTCGATGTCCGTGCCGGCGAGATATTTGGAATAGCCGGTGTTGAGGGTAACGGCCAGACCGAGCTGATTGAGGCGATTTCTGGGCTCAGGAAGGTGGAAGAGGGCAAAATATACCTCCAGGGCAAGGACATTACAGGAAGGGGGCCAAAGGAGCTCTACGAACTCGGAATGGCGCACATACCTGAGGACAGAACTCACATGGGCTTAATTCTCGACATGACCGTGACGGAAAACTCCATTCTCGGCCTCCACTGGCGCCCCGACTTCCAGCGCCTCAAAGGCGTTATAAACTGGAGCAGGGCCAGGGAACATGCCAAGTCACTCATAGAGCAGTTTGACATCACCGCCCCTGGTACTGAGACACCGGTTAAGTCCCTCAGCGGCGGAAACCAGCAGAAGCTCATCGTTGCGAGGGAGGTTAGCAAGGAACCCATATTCATTATCGCGGCCCAGCCGACACGCGGCGTGGATGTAGCTTCTACCGAATACATAAGGAACTACCTCGTCAAGCTCAGAAACGAAGGCAAGGCCGTTCTCCTGGTATCGGCCGACTTGGATGAAGTCATCCAGCTCAGCGACAGGATGGGAGTCATCTACGAGGGTGAGTTCATGGGCATTGTGAAGCCCGAGGAAGTGAATACAGAAGAAATAGGAATGATGATGGGAGGTATCCGCTATGAAGAGATCAGGAAGTGAGCTCCTGAAGGCAATAAACCTCCGCCCCTTCGTTGAGAGCCTCATAGCCGTACTCGTGGGTTTCATAATCGGTGCGATAGTTCTCCTGGCCTTCGGCTACAACCCATGGTCCGCGTACTACTGGCTCTTCCAGGGCGCCCTTGGATCCACGTACGGAATAGCCTCGACCCTCAGATATGCAACCCCGATAATGCTCACGGCGCTCACGTTCGCAATCGGCACGAGGACAGGAATCTTCAACATCGGTGCCGAAAGCTCCTTCTACTTCGGGGCAATAGCCGCGGTGATATTCACCAATATCTGGGACAACATGTGGTTCGGTCTCGTCATGGGCATGCTCTTCGGCGCCCTATGGGCCCTCCCTGCGGCGGTGCTCAAGGTCTACCGCGGCGTTCACGAGGTCATCTCGACGATCATGCTCAACTGGATCGGCTGGTTCTTCGTTCTCTGGCTCATAGTCGGCCCCTACGCCAACCCCAACGACCCCAACAAGACCCTCAGGATACCAGTTAATGCAAGGCTCCCCATCATTGGCTACGGACTCTCGATAGCAATAATCATCGCAATCATCGCCGCACTGCTGACGTACTTCCTGCTCTGGCACACCACGATGGGATTCGGCATGCGCGCCAGCGGAATAAACCAGAAAGCCGCACGCTACGCGGGAATGAATCCAAAGATGGCGGTCATGTGGTCTTTCCTCATCGGTGGTCTCCTCAGCGGCCTTGGCGGTGCCATGAAGATCATGGGAGAGGGACCGGGCTACGCCATCAGCCAGGGCGGTGCGAACATCTACGGCTTCGGTTTCGACGGAATAGGCGTTGCCCTCGTCGGAAGGAACCACCCGCTGGGCATAATCCTGTCGGCAATATTCTTCGGAATGCTCCGCGCTGGAACCGCCCTGATGCAGGCTCAGGCCCACGTCCCGCTGGAGATCATCAAGGTCATCCAGGGAATCATCGTCATAACCGTCGCCATCCCGAGCCTGTACGACCTGGTTAAGAAAGCAATCCACAGGGGGGCTGCCTGATGGACGTTGGATCCGTGCTCTCCATCCTGATAACCTCCCTAATGGCCATGGTGCCCATAGTGCTCACGAGCGTTGG
>JAGHBN010000159.1 GCA_021160985.1 Thermococcus sp. | reverse complement strand
GGTGAAGAGTGCACGTCAGGCTGACACCGGTGATGGAAATGAGAAAGAAGCTCGCCCTCATAAGCCTCGACGGGAACGGCGTTTACAATCTGGAGCGCATGCCGTTCCTGAGCGAGTTAGCTGAGACTGGAAGCTTCGCGGTAGTGGATTCAATCTTCCCAACGCTGACGGATTTAGTCCATACGAGCGTTATGACGGGGGTCTGGCCCAAGAACCACGGCGTCGTCGAGAACGGCTACTACGACAGGCTAACCGATAGGAAGGTGAACTTCTACGATTATGAGGTGGCCTTCAACCCCCACAGGGTCATCAAGGCCCCGACAATCGTTGACATACTCCGGGGGCGCGGTGTTAGAACGGCAAGTGTTTCAGGCTACACCATGCCCCCCTTCAGCGGGACGGACGTTAGGATATTCCCGCCCTTCTTCGCGAGCGACAAGATGTACAGGCGACACGGGCGCGACTGGAGAAAAGATGTGTGGGTTCTCAACTCGGCCCTCTACCTCCACGAGGAATGCAAGCCGGACTTGCTCCTCGTCCACTTCGCCTCAATTGACGGCATGGGGCATGACTACGGGCCCCTGAGTGAGGACGCGCTCAAGGCCGTTGAGACAGTTGATACCGCTGTTAGAACCCTCTGGGAGCGTCTTAAAGACGAGTACGCCTTCGTAATCTTCGCCGACCACGGGCAGGAGGAAGTCCACACATGGGTCAACCTGAAGGCATACCTCAGAAAGCACGGCATAGAGACGCTCCGCATTTCCTCCGGCGGGGGCGTTCACGTCTACCTGAGAAACCCGAACGAGGCTGAGGAAGCATTTGAAGTCCTCAGAAAGGCACCTGGCGTTGGGGCGGTCTTCTTCCGGGACGAGCTGGAACACCTAAACAGCTCGAACAGCGGTGAGCTGATTGTCTCGGCGAAGCCTGGCTACTGGTTCTGCTCCCATAGGATGTGCAAGGGGATAAAAGGCGTGAGCCACTGGGTCAGGGGAATGCACGGCTCGATGAACGAACCGGTGATAGAGGTTCCGCTGATTCTCTGGGGCTTTGAGAACGTTGAACTCGAAGAGCCGAGCCTGATGGACATAGCACCGACTGTGCTTAGGTTCTTCGGAGTTGAGAAACCGGGGAACATGGTGGGGAAGAGTTTGGTTTAAGCTGAAACGCCTCACAGCTCTTTTCGCAAAAGTTCTTCCGTCTCTTTCTCAATCAACTTGTCAATCTCTTCCGTGCCCAGATTTCGCCTTTGAATACTCCATAGTACTTAGTCAGCCTTTTCTTCGTATTTTCCTCAGGACGTCGGCGTTTTTCAGGCTTCATTGTAAGAAATGGGAGAGGGGAATTAAAAACATGGGGATTAAGACTCCTTCGCCTTTATGCCCTTGGCCATTGACTCGCCGAGCTTCTCGCCCATCTTCTCGGCGAGCCTTTCGAGCATCTCCTCCTGCTCGAAGCGTTTGAGGCGGCGGTAGTTTATTCCTAAAGACACCAAAGCAAACGTGAATGCTAGTGAAGAGAGGGCTAACATCCAGATTGGTACTTCAGCATACCACTCGGGATCAAAGAACAAAATAATATTGCCTGCTACAATTCCAATCAAGATGATTGCTGATTCTTTCATTTGGTCAATAACTCCCAATTTGCCAAATTCAGGGTGTTTGAACCATTTAGTGGGTTCAAGTAATCCTATAAAACTTGATATAAACAAAATAGTACCCCCTATAAAAGCTAATGTTCCCATTTCCCTTCTCCCGAAGGGTATAATATCTGGAGAAAAGCTCAGAGCAGTCCAAGACGGCGGAGTTTGCGTTCTTCAAACTCCTTTTCTTTCTCGCGAATTTCCTGCATGATCTCCTTAGCAGACTTGTCGAGCTTTAGAATTCCACGCAACTATACGCCATCTTCGATCGGGACAAGAACCACTTCATCTCCAAAGTCAGGGGCCTGAAATTTTCGCTTCCCCAACTCAACCACCAGAAAAGAACTCTCATTCGAGCCCAAAAACCTTGCCGATTATTAATGAGGTCAGAAAAGCAGAAAGGTAAGAGAACGCCTCCAGCCCTCAGCGTGAGGACTGGGCAATCCTCTCGATCTCTTCCTTCTTGCTGTAGGCGAAGCTCTTCGGGTCCTTGTTGGCGGCAGCGATTATTTCCTCGGCGAGGGCCTGGGCGTAGCTGGTCTTGTTCCTGTAGCACTTGACTGAAGCGCCGAGGGCGATGTTCTTGAGGGCAATGTCGAGCCTCCTGAGCGGGGAAACGTCAACTGCCATGTGGTAGCGGATTCCACCGAAGGCGATGGTTGTCGTGTCCTCCCTCGGGGCGGAGTTTTCGATGGCCCTGACGAGGACCTGAATCGGGTTCTGCTTGGTTCTGCGCTCGATAATCATGAAGGCCTCCTTGACGACCTCGTAGGCCTTCATCTTCTTGCTCATGAGTGAGCGGTGTTCGCGCCTCATGAAGTGGCCGCCGACCTTGTGGCTGCTGGCACCGCTGCGCATGACCTTGTTGATGAGCCTCTCAACGATGTGGACCTGGGCCTTACCAAAGGCCTTCTTGGCGTGCCTTCCGTGGGTGTGAGGAAGGAGTCTCGGTTCGAGGTTTATGTAGGGCCTGAGAGACGGGTCGTTAACGACGACGTCCTCAACGCTCCACCTGCCCATGACCTTGGGCTCCTTCGGGATGAAAAAGCGTTCGGTGAGCGGCTTGGCCATTCACTTCACCTCCTCGGTTTCTCCTTCCTTCCCTTGACGAGCTCCTTGAGGGAGACCCTGTTGACCTTGACGACCTTGTACCTGATTCCCGGGATATCACCCATCGAACCACCCTTAGGACCGCCGATTCCCTCGATGATGACCTCGTCGTGCTCGTCGATGTGGTTGATAGCACCGTCACCCGGAGTGAAGGCGGTAACGACCTTACCGTTCTTGATGAGCTGAACACGGACTGCCTTACGCATAGCGGAGTTCGGCTGCTTTGCCTCGACGGCTATCTTCTCAAGGACTATCCCTTTGGCCTGCGGAGCTCCCTCAAGCGGGTCGCTCTTCTCCTTCAGGCGAAGGACTCTCCTCTTGTACCTTATGTCGCTCCAGCGGAACTTCTTTCTCTTGAGCTTGAGCTTCCTACCGGCAAACTCTCCATACGGGGCTTTCTTTCCAGCCATGATCATCACCTCAAATTATAATCACGTCCTGAACGCCGTGATGTCTCTCCATCAGCTCTTTCACGAGGTTTATGTTCTGGCCGCCCCTTCCAATGGCGCGCGGCTTGTCGCGCGGACCGATGTCGAGGAGGGCGACCTTTTTACCATCCCTCTTTTCGGTAATATGGACCTTTTTAACCTTAACCCCGAGGCTCTTATAAATGTTCCTCAGGAACTCTTCGGGGTTCTCGGAGTGCTCGATGAGCTCAATCTCCTTCCCGAGCATGTTCTGAACGCGCTTGACGTTGCCTCCCTTCTTTCCAAGCGCAAGTCCCATCTCACCCTTCTTAATGACGTATATCAGCCTGTTCCTGTTGGTGTCGATGAGGCAGTCGAGGACGGTAGCTCCGGTCATGCTCTCGAAGAGAGCTATGAACTTTATCTGGTCCGTGTTGAGCTTGAGCGGCATTACTCCTTACCCCCAACCAGTGCAAGTATCCTGCTCTCACCCGGGTCGAGAACGGCGAGAGCTGAAACGGTGTGGGGTCTTCCGAGGAGTGTTCCAAGCTCCACGCTCGTGCCGTCGAACTCGTAGACTGGGATGCCGCTGAGCTTGGCGTAGTACTCTATGTCGCTCTTTATGTCCGGCCTGGCGTTCCTGGCCACTATAATAAGCTTGGCCCCACCCATCTTGGCGTACTGGATGCTCTTTTTGGCACCCATGACTATCTTTCCGGTGTCCTCTGCCTTCCTAAGTTCAAATACAAAGTCAACCATTCAATCACACCTCCCTACTCCCTTTTCGGTCTCAGGGGGAGATTCATTGCCAGTTTGACAATTCCCGTCCCAACGGGCACGGGCTGTCCTATCAGGACGTTCTCAACGACACCGTTGAGCGGGTCAACTTCGCCCCTTTCGGCCGCCTCGAACAGGTGCTGGGTGGTTATCTCGAAGGCGGCCCTGGCAAGCACGCTGGCCTTCTCCCCAACTATACCGTGCCTGCCTATGGGCAGTATCACACCATCAAGCGTCATCATGTCAGCGACGAGCATTATGTGCCTGAGGTCGACCTCCAGACCCTGCTCGCGCATCGTATTAACGATTTCTTCGATGATAGCGTTTCTCGCTGCCTCGATTCCAAGCACCTCTGCTATTTCCCATATGTTGTTCGTCCTGGTCTTGGTGGGATCCACGCCCGGAACCTTGAGCACCTGCTTGAAGTTTGACCCCTCGGTGTAGATTACGTACTCGTCCCCTTCCTTCCTTATGATGGTCTTCCTGACACCCGAGAGTCCCTTAAGGCGGTGCTTTTTAACCTTTTCGGAGAGCCTCCTCAGGTCGGAGAGCTTACCAACCTTCTTGGGCCTCATTATGAGAACATAGCCCTCGGTTTCAAATTCAGCGCTCTTGAACGAGCTTTCGAGCTTTCTCTGCACCTTTTCCATGTCGAGACCGCTCTTCTGCAGCCTCTCCGGGTCTATCTCAACCACGAACTCGTAGTTCAGGATGTCGAGACTCATCTCCCTCGCGAGGTTTTCAAGGGAAGTTCCCTCTATGCGCCTCGCGACCTCAAGGGCCTTCTCCCTGTCGTAGCGGTGCTTCTCGTCAAGGTAGACTGTCATGATCGGAGTTGATGGGTTCTTTCTCGCATCGACAATCTCGATGACTCTCGGCAGACCGAGGGTGACGTTGATTTCAGCAACACCCGCATAGTGGAAGGTGTTGAGCGTCATCTGCGTTGAGGGCTCACCTATGGACTGGGCCGCGACTGTTCCTATGGCCTCACCGGGCTCTATCAGGGCCTTTTTGTACTCCTTCACGGTCTCCTCGATTATGGCCTCCACTTCAGCCTTCTTGAGCTTGTACTTCTTGTTGTATTCGATGAGCTTGTTATAGAGCTCCTCCTTGATGTTGTCCGGAAGCTCGGACTTGTTAACTAGGGTTTTTATGGTCTTCGCTGCAACCATTCCAATCACCTCCTCCCCCTAACTTTGAGGAGTGTTCTGACTATAACCCTGTCAACGTCGACAGTCTTACCCTGCCAGCTCTTCATTGGATCGACACCGTCTTCTCCGTACTTGAACTGGACTATGATACCGCTCGGGTCCCTGACAGTTCCATCGTAGTCAACCTTGAGATCCTGGAGGGCGTTTATGAGCCTGCGCTGCATGTAACCGCTCTGGGCAGTCCTGACGGCGGTGTCAACCAGTCCCTCTCTACCACCCATGGCGTGGAAGAAGTACTCCTGGGGCGTCAGACCGCTCTTGTAGGAGTTCGTAACAAACCCTCTCGCCTTGGCACTCAGGTCGCCGGGCTTGAAGTGGGTGAGAACCCTTCCGCGGTAGCCGCGGTAGAGCCTCTTTCCACGGATGGACTGCTGTCCGAGCATAGCGGCCATCTGGGTGATGTTGAGTATTTTACCCCTCGCTCCTGTCTTGGCCATTATCACCGCGTGGTTCGTCATACCGAGGTACTTCTCGGCCACTTTACCGGCGTTGTCACGTGCCTCAGCCAGGACGGCCATGATGTTGCTCTCAAGGGTCTCCTCAAGGGTCTTACCCGGCAGCGGCTCGAGCTCGCCGTTCCTGTACGCCTCAATGAGTCTCTGGACTCTCTCCTCAGCCTCGCGGATTATCTCATGAATCCTGTCAAGGGCCTCGTCCGGAAGGTCTTCATCGTCTATGGCCGTCGTAAATCCACGGTGGGTTATGACCCATATGGTGAGCTTGGTGACCTGGTCGAGGAACTGCCTGGCCCTCTCGACACCGTATTCCCTCACAATAATGTCGAGGAGCTTTCCGTCCTCCCTGCCGTAGGCCTTCTTGTCAACGACGCCGCTTAGGAGCTTTCCGTTAAGGATGTAAGTGAATCCATCGTATGCGAGCTTTCTGACCTCTTCCTCGTCCGGAACGAGCTTCTCTTCGATGAGCTTCTCAAGGGCCTCGCAACGCTCCGGATCGTCGCAGAGCTTGTTGCGGTACCAGATTGTAAGGTCGTCAGGAAGCAGGAGAGAGAAGATTGTCTTTCCGCTCCAGAGCTCGACTCCATTCTCCTTTTTGTCCGGCTTGGGAAGCTCCTCGACCTCGATGCCAGCGAACATGAGCATCTGCTCGACCTCTGAGCGCGTGAAGTATGCTCCCTCACGCGTGAGGAGGTAGCCGCCAGAGATGTGGTCCTGCATTCCGGCTATGAGCGGACCGCCGTAACGCGGTGAGATTATGTGGTTCTGAACCTCCATCAGAATCTTTGCTTCAGCCTGGGCCTCCTCCGTCTGAGGCACGTGAAGGTTCATCTCGTCACCGTCGAAGTCGGCGTTGTACGGCGGGCAAACGGCGAGGTTGAGGCGGAAGGTCTTGTAGGGCATAACCCTAACACGGTGGGCCATTATCGACATTCTGTGGAGAGACGGCTGTCTGTTGAAGAGCACTATGTCCCCATCCTCGAGGTGCCTCTCGACCGTCCAGCCGATGTCGAGCTTCTCCGCTATTATCTCGAGGTTGTTCTCCATGAGCCTTATCCTTCTTCCCTCAGGGTCGATTACGTAGTTGGCTCCAGGATACTTCTCAGGCCCGTTGAGAACCCTCTGCTTGAGCTTTTGGAAGTTGAACTCCGTGACCTTCTCCGGAACGGTGAGCTCCATGGCAACGGCTATCGGGACACCGACCTCGTTGATGCTTATCATCGGGTCGGGGCTGATAACAGTACGGGCGGAGAAGTTGACACGCTTACCGCTGAGGTTTCCACGGAAGCGGCCCTCCTTACCCTTGAGCCTCTGGGAGAGGGTCTTGAGGGGCCTTCCGCTCTTGTGCTTGGCCGGCGGGATACCGGAGGTCTCGTTGTTGATGTAGGTGGTAACGTGGTACTGGAGGAGGTCCCAGAGGTCCTCGATGATGAGCTGGGGCGCACCGGCCTCGATGTTGCTCTTAAGCCTGTTGTTGATACGGATGATGTCGACGAGCTTGTGGGTGAGGTCGTCTTCGGCACGGATACCGCTCTCGAGGGTGATGGACGGCCTCATTGTGACCGGCGGAACCGGAAGGACCGTCAGAACCATCCACTCCGGCCTGGACTTCTCCGGGTGGAGTCCGAGGAGCGGCAGGTCCTTGTCCGGTATCTTCTCGAGCCTGTCGCGAACCTCGCTCGGCATCATCCTGTGCCTGTACTCGTTGCCCTCCTCGTCCTTCCTCAGCTCCCAGTAGATCGTCGGCCTCTCAAACTTAATCGGGAACTGAGGAGCACCGCAGTGCGGGCAGACCATTCTCTCCTTGGCCTTCTTGTGTATCTCCTTGATGAGCCTGTCCTTGGCCTTCTTACGGTCACCAACTACCTCGAACTTCTTCATGTACTCCTGTATCTCGTCCTCGGTGAGCTTTATCCTTCCGCACTCCCGGCAGGTGCTCTCGAGAACCCTGTGAATGGTTTTAGCGAATCCGACGTGGATTATCGGCCTGGCGAGCTCAACGTGGCCGAAGTGACCCGGACAGTCGCCCGCACGAGCACCACAGGTCTCACACCTCAGACCAGGGTCTATAACACCCAGCCTTTTGTCCATCAGGCCGCCTTCAATCGGGTAGCCGTCGTCGTCGTAGGTGTCCGGGATGGTAATCTCAGCCGCGCTCATCTTTCTGATTTCCTGAGGTGAGAGGATTCCAAACTCAATACTCCCGATGACTTTTTTCATGGACTGCATGATATCACACCCTATCCGTTATGTTGAGGGACGGCCTTATTCCCATCGCCTTCAGCTCATCCAGAAGCAGCTTGAAGGCGTAGCTCATCTCAACCTTGCTTATTTTCTCTTCCTCTCCACAGACCGGGCAGTAAACCTTACCGCGGCGCTTGTCTTCTAGTGCCAGATGTCCACAGCTCTCACAGACCCATACCTCTGTCTTGTCGCTCTCCTCCAGCAGACGCTCTATGAGCAGCATCGCGGCTCCGTGTCCGATGAGGACGTCACGCTCCATCTCACCGAACCTGAGACCACCTTCCCTCGCTCTACCCTCGGTCGGCTGCTTGGTGAGAACCTGGACCGGACCCCTGCTCCTCGCGTGCATCTTGTCGGCGACCATGTGGTGGAGCCTCTGGTAGTAGATGACACCGATGAATATGTCTGCCTCGAGCCTCCTGCCGGTTATACCGTCGTACATGACCTCTCTGCCGCTGTGCTTGAAGCCGAGCTCCTCGAGCTCCTTCCTGAGCTTCTCCTCCGGCTCTCCGATGAATGCGGTACCGTCAACTCTCCTTCCCTTCAGTGCCGCAACCTTTCCGCCGATGGCCTCTATGAGCTGTCCGACGGTCATACGGCTCGGGATACCGTGCGGGTTAACTATGAGGTCTGGAACGATTCCGCTCTCGGTCCAGGGCATGTCCTCCTGCGGGACGATGAGGCCGATGACACCCTTCTGTCCGTGCCTGCTTGCGAACTTGTCACCGAACTCGGGGATGCGCAGGTCTCTCACGGTTATCTTGACGAGCTTGGTTCCATCACCGGTCTCTGTGATAATGACCTTGTCGACAATGCCCTTCTCGCTCGGCCTAACCGAGACACTCGTCTCACGTCTTTCCTGGAGGATTATACCCCCGAGACCGCTCTGCTCCTCAAGGAACCTCGGTGGGGACGTCCTTCCCACGAGCACGTCCTTACCGGAAACCTTGGACTCCGGGAAGATTATACCATCCTCGTCGAGGTGCCTGTAGTATTTTTCGCCGAGGTAGCCCTGTATCGTCGGGTCGGGAACCTCAAACTTGTCGGTCTGACCGCCGAGGTAGCGCTTCTCCTCGGCTTCGTACGTCCTGAAGAAGGTTGACCTCGCCAGGCCGCGCTCTATCGATGCCTTGTTCATGATGACCGCATCTTCCATGTTGTATCCGCCGTAGCTCAGCACGGCGACCACGAAGTTCTGACCGGCGGGCCTCTCTTCAAAACCGACAGCCTTCATGATGCGCGAGTTGACAAGCGGAACCTGCGGATAGTGCATGAGGTGTCCGCGCGTATCGACCCTTATGCGGAAGTTGGCACTGCCGAGACCGAGGCTCTGCTTGGCCATACCCGCACCGTAGGTGTTACGCGGGGCCGCGTTGTGCTCCGGATACGGGACAAGTGAAGCCGGTATACCGAGTATGGCGGCGGGCATCAGCTCAAGGTGGGTGTGCTCCTCGGTGACCTCCCAGGGCCAGGTGGCAACGTAGGCGTTCTCCTCTTCCTCCGCATCCAGGTACTCAATGACGCCCATCTTTATCAGATCGCTCCAGCTGAGAGTGCCGTTCTTTATGCCCTCTACGTGCTCCTTAGTGAGCTTCGGCTCCCCATTCTCAACTATTATCAGCGGCCTCCTGACCCTTCCATCGTCGCTGTTAACGTAAACTTCCTGAACGTCTTCCTCCTCGTATATGGCAACGTTAACAACATCGCTTATTTTTCCGCTCCGCCTATCAGACCTTATTCTCTCCACGAAACTCCTTCCGCCCTCTATGGTTCCTATGAGAACTCCGTTGAGGTAGACGCGGTAGAGGCCTGGGGCGGGCCTTCTCTCCTCAATCGGGATGACTCCAAGCTTCCTGAGGTACTCCCTTATTTCCTCTTCCGGAATTCCTGTGGTGATCTGGGCCATCAGAGCGAGGTTCTTGACCAGACCACAGTTCGGACCTTCTGGGGTTTCAGTCGGACATATTCTTCCCCAGTGGGTTCCATGCAAATCACGCGCTTCGAAGTGGGGCTGATCCCTGCTGAGCGGAGAAGTGACACGCCTGAGGTGAGAAAGGGTTGACATGTAGTTGGTTCTGTCGAGAAGCTGGCTGACACCGGTTCTTCCGCCGGGCCATGCACCCGTAGCGAGGGCGTGCTCGATCCTCTCACTAAGCACGTCGGGCCTTATCGAGTTCCTAACAAACCTCTGAACGTTCTCGAATGTGTAACGCTCGCCCTTTCTCTGGTACGTCTTGGTCATCTGGTACTGCATGTCCTTGACTAGCTGACCGAAGGCAACGCGGAAGAGGTCCTTGAGTAGGTCTCCAGCGAGCTTGAGCCTCTTGTTGGCGTAGTGGTCCTTATCATCCTCACCGCGCATTCCAAGCGACAGTTCGAGGACGCGGAGGGCCATCATGCCGAGATAATACGCCTTTGCCCTCCTGTCCTTCGCCTCAACGCCCATGTGTGGCAGGAGATTGTTGTCTATGATGTGCTCCGCCCTTCTGAGCCTGTACTCCTTCGGCTGACCTGGCAGTGAGAGCTTCCCTATGTAGTCCAGGGCCGCCTCCTGAGTGGTTATATCGCTCGCATCCTCAAGGTTGTCGAAGAGAACCTGCTGAATCTTCGGGTCGTTGCTTACGGCCTCAACGATCTCCTTATCGCTGAGGAGACCAAGGGCCCTCATCACATAGACGAACTTAACGGGCCTTGGAACGTTGGGTATGTTAACGTAAAGGATTCCATCCTTTCTTCTCTCAACTGTGATCAGAGCCCTGTAACCATACCTGTAGGAGAAAACTTTGGCGATTATCCTGTTCTGCCTCTCGTCCCTCTCGACAAGAGTCTTGTTGGGAGCAAGGTCTTCGATAGAAACTATGACCCTCTCGGAGCCGTTTATGATGAAGTATCCTCCCGGGTCTTTCGGGTCTTCACCCAGCTTTATCAGCTCTTCGTCGCTGAGTCCGTAGAGCTTGCAGGCCTTGGACTTGAGCATTATCGGGAGCTCACCGATTCTTGCCTCCACAGGTTCCTGCTCGATTCCGTTCACAACGGGGATAAGTTCAAGGAAGAGCGGCGCAGAATAGGTGAGGTTCCTGATCCTTGCATCCATGGGATAGAGGGGCTTTCTCTGTCCCTGTGCCTCCTGGAACTCGGGCTCCCCAAGGCGTATCTTCCCGAACTTGACCTCGAAGTCGGGTATGTCCGGCTTGATGCCGCCGAATTCATTTATGACGTCCTGAAGGCCGTGATCGATAAATGCGTTGTAAGAATCGAGATGCTGCCTTACAAGTCCCTTCTCCTTCCAGTAAGCCTCCATAACAATCCAGAGATCGTCGGGAGTAACATTTACGACTGTCGGGCCTCTCATGATCTCACCCCAGAATCAGTCCTCCACCACAAGGCGGTAATAGTAGTAGTAACCCGCCGTTGGGCTCTTTCTCTTTATCTCTATAACGTCCCCTGGCTTGGCACCCAGCGCAACGACGGCCGGATCCGAGGCCTTAATCTGGGGAAGCTGGGATATCCTGATCCTGTACTTCCTGAGGAGCTCTTCCTTTTCCTCCTCACTCAACACCCTGTGCTCAGGAACTAACTCGTGAGTGAACACATCAAATTCTTTTTTCGTCGCCACCGAGAACTGCCCCCTTAACATTTTTAGAACTACTCTCTACCTCCGGAGTTTGGCTTTTGGTATTTAAGCTTTTCGTGTAATAACACCGGAGGAGGCTTTATATCGCTTCCGCAAAGTTTAAGAACCGTTTTTGCCCCCGAAACTGGTCTTTAATGTACTTAATTGTCCATCTGGCTGGGAAAGCCTTATAAAGGTATCGATGACCCTTCCCGCCTCCGGTTCAGGGCCCTTTTCCAAACCCACTCCCGGTGGTTGAATTTTCGCCCAATGATATAACTGGCTATTGTTTATCCGCCAATACCATTGAAAGTTGTTGGGATAGATTTTGCAATAACCGACAAATTTACGTCACTTCTACCTCGGAGAGAACACCTTGACGAAAAGCTTAATAAGGGGCCGCTCCATTCACTACCGCCGCGGGGCCGTGGGGTAGCTTGGTCCATCCTGCGGGCTTTGGGAGCCCGTGACCCGGGTTCGAATCCCGGCGGCCCCACCATAACAGCCCTTGCTTCGCAAGCGCTGGCGGAAAGTTAACGGCTTTTTTCAAAAAAGCTAAGTCTCAACTGATTTTCCTTTTAGATGGCCTGTCCTTGACCTTGAGAACTTTTTAGACTGCTCCCACATGTTGGGTTTAACACTAAATAGACGCCCAAAGGGCGTCAAGGTGGAGGCAAACCCCCTGGAAAAGGCTTTTTCTAAAACGTGTTCTCTCTGAGAACAAGAATCTTCCGAGGGAAAATCCCTGTATTATGGCCTTCTCGAGGAGAGCTACGGACGTTTGGTGAAGCTTTTTCCAAAAGCTTCCTTGGTGAAGCTTTTTCCAAAAGCTTCCGCGAAGTTTGATCAAGTTTTGTAGACCCTTTTTGAGGTTCGGTTTTGAGAAGTTTGCACTTTTGAGAGAGCCTTTTTATAGGGAATTCCTCTTTACTAAGGCTGTGACAAATGGGGTTTCTCCGTAAGAGCGCTCCAGAGGAGCGCGGGTAAAATTAAACCCAAACGTAAAAAGCCCCAAACTGGAGAATTCCAAACTTCAGGAGAAATTTAGAAGTGCAAACATTAACAAGAAACGCTCCTCAAGAGGAATCACCACCTTTGATGAAACTTTGCCCCGCAAAGTTTCAGCGCTGGCGGAAGATTATATGCTTTTTAAAGTTGCTAATTTCCAGTTGAGTTTCTGTTTGATTTGCTCTTTTGTGAAGGTTTCACCGTAAGAAGGCGCACTTTTTATCAGACCTAAATTTTGGGGATAAGATTTATAAGAGCCTCTCCTTACCAGGCATGAGGCGAGACCGGTGGAGCGAGAGATAACGGAAGAAAAGCTCCAGAAGTATTTTAAAATCACTGAAGAGGCGCTTCAGCGTCTTGAAGTGGCCGTCCACGAAAAAAGCCTTCTGCACGCCGTCGCCGACGACTTCCTGGCGATGGCAAAGAGCTACTTCAACGACGCCAGGTACTATTATCAAAAAGGTGATTATGTGACGGCCTTTGCCGCCCTCAACTACGCCCACGGCTTTATAGACGCGGGAGTTAGGCTTGGTGTGTTTAAGGGTGAGGATGACAGGCTCTTCGCCTTTGGCTGAGGTGGGAGACATGGGAGACTACGTGGTTGTTTTGGAGGCCCCGATAATCGTCAGGGATGTTGAGACCAGCGAGGATGCCATAAACGTCGCGGTGAGTAAGGTCGCAAAGGCCCTCAACAAAGAAAAACTGGATTTTGTGAGAGTGGAGATTGGCTACTCCCAGTGCCCCGTCTGCGGCGCCCACTTTGAGAGCGCTTTCGTGATAGGCTCCGTCGGCCTCGTTGGGATGTACCTCACGATAAAGGTGTACAACGCCCAGACCATCGAACACGCGGAGAGAATAGCCAAGGCCGTGATCGGAAAGGCTCTAAAGAAAGTCCCGCTCAAGGTTTACGAGATAAGGGAGCTTACGGAGGAGGAAGAGGGAAACGGCGTAGAGCTTAACGGCTGATCACTCTTCCTTGTTGTCCTCCTCTTCTTCCCCTCCACCATCGAGGTAAACTTTGAGTGCCCCCAGGCTGATTAACGGATACCGTACCGCCCCTAACATGACCATGAGGGGGAGCATCCATATCCCAAGATCCAGGTTGTACTGGAGGGCCATCAATTCGTCAACCACCACGAGGGCGATCCCAAGGGCGAAGTATCCTCCCGTGTTATTTTTGAGCACGCGCCAGATTTCTCCAACGGCCCACAAGTTCCTTGTGAAGTAGTAGGCAGGAAGGACCATCACGAGGGCAGGGGATACCACCAACCCCACCAGAATGGTGCCCAAAAGACCTAAGAAGACTATTGGAATCGCCAGGAGTGCCAGGACCAATAGCAGTACGGCGAAACCAGAAATTCAGAAACGGCGAGAGTGGGCACCGCACGGAGGCCCGAGAGGAGGGTGTCTTTAACTCCCTTCTCATCCCCGGTTGAGACACCGACGGCAAAGTCTATCATCGCATACCCAAAGCCCAGCATGGCCAGAAAGGCGAATATCACTAAGAGTACCAATGCAGGCAGGTCGCGTTTCAGAGCTTCCCTCGCCCTAAGATATTCCCGGTAGGTGTCCTCGTAAACTATCAGGTCACCCGTGGTCACCGTGGACTCGTTCGGCCTGTAGTACTCCTCATCACACCTCATTCCGTGTGAGCTGAAAAAGTCTGGGTTCGTGCTAAGAACTCTGTGGCAGACTGTGGCGTCGTTTTCTTTGGCCATTCTTTCCATTACCCCTTTTAGCCTCGAGTAGTCCTGAAGAACGTCGTTGATGATGGGGAACGGCAGTGCATACGTTACCAGAAGCGCTATTGCTAGAAGGGCCAGGAACCTCCTATCCCGGAGTGTTGAAGGCACATCCAGG
The DNA here is from genome assembly GCA_021160985.1 of Thermococcus sp. Taxonomy (GTDB): domain Archaea; phylum Methanobacteriota_B; class Thermococci; order Thermococcales; family Thermococcaceae; genus Thermococcus. The sequence continues at coordinate 28,806 of JAGHBN010000159.1, read as the reverse complement.
TGGACGGATTCCATCGTTACACCCATTAGTGGTACGGCGCGGAACCTTTTAAGTTTTCCCCAACCAACAAAGCTTTTAAGCATCCCCCAATCAACCAACGACATAACTGGTGGAGGTTTTGCCATGACAAAGTTCATATTCGTGACCGGTGGTGTTGTTAGCGGTCTCGGGAAAGGTATAACCAGCGCTTCTCTCGGAATGCTCATGAAGGCAAGGGGCTTCAGGACAACGAACATCAAGATTGACCCGTACCTCAACTACGACGCGGGGACGATGAATCCCTACCAGCACGGGGAGGTTTTTGTCCTTGACGACGGAGGTGAGGTTGACCTCGACCTCGGCAACTACGAGCGCTTCCTCGACACGAGCCTGAGCTTCGACCACAACATAACCACGGGGAAAGTGTATTCAGCCGTCATCGAGAAGGAGAGGAAAGGTGAATACCTCGGTGCGACGGTCCAGGTCATCCCCCACATCACCAACGAGATAAAGGGACGCATCAGGGCCATAGCGAGGGACTACGACGTCGTTGTCGTGGAAATAGGCGGAACCGTTGGCGACATAGAGAGCATGCCCTTCCTTGAGGCGGCAAGACAGATGCAGCTTGAGGAGGGAAGGGAAAACGTTGCCTTCGTGCACGTGACCTACGTGCCCAAGCTCAAGGTCGTCGGCGAGCAGAAGACCAAGCCGACCCAGCACAGCGTCAAGGAGCTCCGCTCGCTCGGAATCCAGCCGGATGCCATAGTAGCACGCTCGGAGGAGCCGCTTGAGGAGAGCGCGAAGAGGAAGATAAGCCTCTTCACCAATGTCCCGGAGGAGGCCGTGATCAGCGCCTACGATGTCGAGGACACCTATGAGGTTCCGCTCATGCTCGAAAAGGAAGGCCTTCCAAGGTACCTCGTGAAGAGGCTCGGCCTTCTGGAGAGGGAACCGGAGCTTGAGAAGTGGCGCGAGATGGTGGAGAAGTACAAGTCCCTCACCGACACCGTCGAGATAGCCGTTGTTGGCAAATACGTCAAGCTGGCGGACTCTTACCTAAGCATCAAGGAGGCCCTCAAGCACTCGAGCGTCGCCAACGACGTCAAGGTCAGAATCAGGTGGATAGAGGCCGAGGACGTCGAGAGGGAGGGCGTTAAGCTCCTCGAAGGCATTGACGGCATAATCGTGCCAGGCGGCTTCGGGGCACGCGGAAGCGAGGGCAAGATTATGGCGATACGCTACGCGAGGGAGAACGACATCCCGTTCCTCGGAATATGCTTCGGCTTCCAGCTCACCGTTGTCGAGTTCGCGAGAAACGTTCTCGGCCTTGAAGGGGCACACTCAACGGAGATAGACCCGCAGACACCCTACCCCGTCGTTGACCTGATGCCCGAGCAGAGAGACCTCGACAGGCTCGGCGGTACGATGAGGCTCGGCGCTTATCCGGTCCACATAAAGCCGAACACCCTCGCGAGGGAGCTCTACGGCAGGGAAATCGTCTATGAACGCCACCGCCACCGCTGGGAGGTCAACCCGGACTACATCGAGAGGTTTGAAGAAGCCGGGCTTGTGTTCAGCGGCATAGCTGGCGACGACGAGAGGAGGATGGAGATATTGGAGCTGCCCGGGCACAGCTACTTCATAGCGACGCAGTTCCACCCGGAGTTCAAGTCCCGCCCGTTCAGGCCGGCCCCGGCATTCCACGGGCTCGTAAGGGCAGCAAAAGAGAAGAAAGGACTTTAAAGCTCAATTCCCAGCTCGGCCAGCTCTTCATCCACTTTTTCAAGCTCTTCCTTCTTCTTCAGCTCCGTGTAAAATGCAACTCCTCCCGTCCACATGAACATGTACATCAGCGCTTCCAGGGGAGCCTGGAGGAGGGCTGAGATGTAAGGTGCGATTTCCCCCGGGACTGTATAGTGAACAATGAAGGCTATGGGCGAAATTGCCAGACTTATGGCAAAGATTCCAAGCATGAGCAGGAAGCCGAAGCCGGCCGTTGAGAGCACGTTCCTGAACGCGAGGCCAAAGCCCTCAAAAGCTCCCCCGATGCTCTCGTTTTTCACGTAGGCTGGGATTGCGAGGGAGGATAGCCCCACAGCAAAAGCGCCCACAAAGATCAGCAGGAGGAGTCCAACGAGTATCAGAACCGCACCAACCGGGAGCGTTATGATGCCGATGACGATGGGCAACGTGGATACCCCAACGAATGCCAGAGTCAGGAGGGTGTATACGAGATTAACGATGATGACCCCCGGAAAGTGCTTCACTCCGTCGAGCAACAACCCTCCCAGAGGCCCGCTTTCCTCCGGCTCAATGAACAGACCCTTCGTGACAGCGTACTCGAATATGGAACTCACTACAAGAACGATTAAACCGTAGAGGGCAAGCTTTTTCAGAAGCTCCATGAGTGCCGCGGTCTCGTCCTCAACCGTTGCCCCGTGCTCCTCAACGATAATCCCACTGGTGTTGCCCTCCAAGTAGCTCTGATTAAAAACCGAAAAGTCCTCAACATCAGCTGGTACGAGATACGCCTCCAGCGGAGCCAGCAAGAGCGTCATTATGAGAACGAGCATGTAAAGGCGCTTGTTTTTGAGGAGGAGTGAAAACGTCCTGCTGAAAGCTTCCATAGCCCCCATTCAACCACCCCTAAGAGTAATTGAGGAAGAGAGTTTAAAAATCCTTCCAGAAAAGCTTATAAACAGACCCTCTAATGTGGCGATAGGTTGAGTATCAAGCTCATGAGGTGAGATAAATGGCTATCTGGCAGGGAAGATCACTCAAAAAGCCTTCAGGCGGAAGAATCGTCCTCGCAAGGAAGAAGAGGAAGAGGGAGCTCGGAAGGGAGCCCGCCTTCACCAGAGTTAGTGAGAGCAGAGAAAAGAAGAAGATAATCAGAACCTACGGTGGAAACAGGAAGGTCAGGCTCATCGAGGCCTCTTACGCCAACGTCTTTGACGGCGGCAAGGGCAAGAAGGTTAAGGTTCTCAGGGTCATTGAGAACCCGGCCAACAGGCAGTACGTCAGGAGAGACATCATAACCAAGGGCGCCATCATCGAGACCGAGATCGGCAAGGCCATCGTTACCAGCAGGCCGGGCCAGGACGGCGTCATCAACGCTGTCCTCCTCAAGGAAGAGAACGCCTGATTTCTTTCTTTTCTCTCCTGGAAGCTTTATATGCATGGATCCCTATTTTATCTTGGTGTAGGTGATGGAATATTCACGCATTGAAAAGATACTTGCGAGTCTGTTTGTTGTGTTCCTTCTTCTGGCGAGCATAAACTTTCTGAGAGAGCTTGAAAACCTTCCTCAGAGGCCGGGCTATGAGTATTACCAAGAAAAATACGGGATAAAGGCCCTCCTCGAAAACCAGAGCCGGTTGATGGAGCTCGACAGAGGGCTCTTCGAAATGTATCAAAAGGCAGAAAATAATTTGACTGAGGCAGAAAGGGTCTACCTCTTCAAAAGGGAGGAGTACCGGGTCGCACTTGAGAGCGGGAACGCGAGCGAGGAGCTGAAGGCTGAATACCTGACGGCGAAGGAAGCCTATGAGAAGGCCTATTTCCAGTACCTTGGGGCGAAAAGCGCATACGAGCAAACCCATGAAAAGCTGGAAGATGCTAACTCACAGATCCATGAGCTCATGGAGAAGGCGAACGATGAATACAGCAGGGCCTACAGTGCATACAGGCTCAAGGTCCTCATGCTGAAGCTTTCTTTCGCCATTCCGATTTTCCTGGCATCGCTTTTGCTCCTTAGGAGGTACAAAAACATCTACACTTCCTCTCTCGTGGCGTATTCATCGCTGCTGCTTATCTACCTGCTCCTCTCCGCAATATGGAGCACGGTTCAGCTCATAGGCATAAGCCTCTTCGGGGCACTTGCAACGCTCCTGTCCCTCTACTACCTGAGAAGGGAGTATTTCAGGCCTGAAAGGGTCTACAAGCGGAGGACTGCTCAGAACAGATGCTACAGCTGCGGTTTCCCCATAAAGGACGACTATCTGTACTGTCCCAACTGCGGAGCCGAGCTTAAGGAAAAGTGCGGGCACTGCGGGGCTATGAAGCCCATTCACCTTCAGTTCTGTCCGTACTGCGGCGTCAGAACCGGGGAGGAAGAAAAGAGTTAGAGCTCAAGCTCTTCCCTGAACTTCCTCAACTCCTTCTCCATTATGCGCTTTGCCCGCTCCTCGATAATTGGCTTGACGAGTTCAATAACGCGCTCCTTCAGCTCCTCAAGACCCTCTCCTTTAAGCGCCGAAATCCTCAGCGGCTCGAGCTCCCTGGCCTTAACGAACTCTTCGACCTGCTTAATCTTCTCATCCTCAGCTATGTCCACCTTGTTGAGGACGACAACGAACGGGAACTCCCCGAACTCCTTGTAAATCTCCTCGAAGAGGTGCATCTGCTCCTCTATGGGGTATCCGCAGTACTCGCTTGGGTCAAAGATGTAGACGATGACCCTGCCCAGGTGCTTGAGGGCGAGGATTGCCTGCTTCTCCACCTCGTTTCTCTCGCTGAGCGGCCTGTCGAGAAGGCCGGGCGTGTCGATGACCTGGTATTTAAGGTAGTGCTCCTCGAACTGGCCGACGTTTATGCCCTTCGTCGTGAACGGGTAGCTCGCGACCTCCGGCTTCGCGTTGGTTAATGCCCTGAGGAGAGTGCTCTTTCCGACGTTGGGATGGCCGGCTATGACGACGGTCGGGAGGTCAAGGTCAACGACCGGCAAATCTTTCAGCACGTTCCTCGCCTGGTTGAGGTATTCGAGATCATCCGCTATGTCCCTGAGCACGTCTGCGACGCGGCCGTAAAACTGCCTCCTGAGCCTGGCTATCTCGTCGGGGTCTCTGGAGTACCGTATTTTCTCGACGTAGCGCTGTTCGAGGTTTCTGATGGTCTTAATAGCCCAGTTTACGTGGGCCAGCGAGCGGTGGAACTGGTCCCTGTCAACGAGCGTATCAACCAGCTCCCTGTAGAACGGGGGAAGCTCTGAGACACCCGGTGTCCTATCAAGGAGCTTTCGGAGGTTGTCTCGAACGACGTTGGAGACAGTTCTTACACGGAGCTCCTCCCTCTGTCTCGCCTTTGCTCTCGGCCCCCCCCTGGGCGTGAAAGCGGACGCTGCTTTCTCCGCCCTTCTAAAGGCCTTGTCAATGAGCTCGTCAGCGGTAAGGACAGTCGGCATCTTCTCAAATGGGTTCTTCATCACTCTCACCTCTCATCTTTCCTCTCGCGGTGCTTAGCTTTTCGACGAGGTATTTAAAGGTTCGCTAAAGCTCGATGATTTTGCCAACGTGGAGGGGCTCAATCCTCCCGCCCAATCTCGCTTTCAGGAACGCGTACTCATTCAGCCCTGTGCAGTGGCCGGCGTAGAGCCTTTCGGCGTCGATTCTCTCAACGATGTCATTCAGAAACTCTTTTTTGGCACCCCCCAGATGAAACCCCCCAATCAACTCCCGCACAGGCTTCCCAAGAACGTCCTCCGCATGCCATACTATGTTAAGGACTCCCGAGTGGCCGCAGCCGGTGATCACCGCCGCAGAGTCCCCCAGATCAATGATGAGGGCCATGTCATCCGGAACCAGGTCCCTGATGAGGCGGCCCCCTTCCTCAACGTAGCCAACAACCCTGTCCCACGTGCGCCGCGGTATTTCGCCGGAGCTCCACAGTCCCGGGGCAAACTCAAAGGGCTCCTTCCTGAGAACGAACTCCGCTCCAAGTTCTTCCAGCTCCTCCCTCGCGAAGGGAATTCCTATCTCGCGCCTCCTCGGCTTCAGTGCAATCCTTCTCCGGAAGATTGCCGGGTGGGCGATTATCTTTAACGGCTCCGACCTGGCTTCGAGGAGCGCCTTCAGACCGCCGGTATGGTCGTAGTGGCCGTGCGTTATGAAGAGATAGTCTATCGAACCTGGCTCGATCCCCAGGGCATCCATATTGTTTAGGAGGACTTTTCCGTCGGTTCCAGCGTCTATAAGAACCCTGGTGCCTTCGTGCTCCACAAGGGCTGAGAACCCGTGTCCACCGATGAGACCCTTGGTGAATCCCGCATGGTTCTCATAAACTACGGTCAGCTTCATCCGAATCCCTCGAAAAGTTTATGTTTTTAGGCCAATTTAAACTTACCAGTGATGACCATGGTCGAGCCCTCGTACCTAGCATCGGCTATCACAGGAATACTCTATGGAGTCCTTGCGTGGTTTCCTGTGGCCCCTAACGGAGCCTTCACCTCAGAGGTTCTTTCCCCCATTGACCCCAATCTGAGCAACCACATCGTGCCCGCCTACCTCGGAATGATGTTTGCGGTTATCTTCTATTTCAGAGATTCCATTGGAAGGGGCCTCCAGATGCTCTCCCAAAGGCAGTCTGAGGCCGACCTGAAGTTCCTCTTCTATGCACTGATATTCACGGTAGCTGTGGGATATCCCCTGCACATGGGGCTATCCACAAAGCTGTCTCCCTTACAATCCGACGCCGTGAACGCACTTGTGGGCCTTCTGATAACAGCGACGGCGCTCCTTAAACTCGAGAAAAAAAGCCGCATCCAGAAGCTGGAGTCTGAGATGAGGAAGCGAAAAGACGAGCCCACCCTCGTGGATTCGATCATGACCGGAATAGCCCAGGGAGTGACTTTCACAGGAGAAATATCTCGGACAGGCATGAGTGTGCTCCCCCTCCTCCTCAGCGGCATTAAAATTAGAAAAGTGCTCGAACTGAGCTTCCTTCTGGCCCCTGCATATTTGGCACTCAGGCTCATCTTTATCGGGGACTACAATCCGATTTCCCCCGTTGATTCCTTCGTCGTGTTCACGGCCTCTTTTGCAGCCAGCATCGCAACCATCCACTTCCTGCTGAAGCTGGCAGATAGGTTTGGAAGAAAGGGCATAGGCATAGTTTTCGGTGCCGCTGCCATCACCGTATACGTCTTGGGGGTGATAATTTGAAGGGCGTCGTCCTTGCTGCAGGCAGAGGGGAGAGGCTCCAGCCCCTTACCGATGACCGGCCCAAGGTCATCCTGAATGTCGCAAACAGGCCGATAATAGAATACGTGCTTGAAAACCTCGATCCATTCGTGGACGAGTTCGTAATCATCGTGAGGTATGAAAAGGATAAGATAATCAGCTCCCTTGGAGACGAATTTAACGGAAAACCCATAACGTACGTTGACCAGCTCCCCGGTGAGGGAACCGCAAAGGCCATAGAATCCTCCAAGGAATACGTGGGGGATGAAGAGTTCATAGCCGTCAACGGGGACATATACTTCGAAGAAGAGGCGTTAAGAGAGCTCATATCGACGTTCAGGCGTGAAAGGGCCGATGCAGCCCTTGTGGTAAAGCACTTCGAGGATCTCAGCCACTTTGGAAAGATAGAAACGGAAGGCGCTTTTGTAACCAGCATCCTCGAAAAACCCGGACACGTGGCAGGCTACGCAAACCTGGGCATTTACGCGTTCAAACCCGATATTTTCGAGTTTATAGCCAGGACCCAGCTCAGCAAACGCGGGGAATACGAGATAACGGATACGATGAACCTCATGATAAAAGCCGGGAAGAAAGTTGCCTATGCCGTTTATAACGGGTACTGGAACGACGTTGGACGGCCGTGGAACCTCCTTGAACTGAACGAATACCTCCTCAAGAACAAGCTCAAGCACGAGATCCGAGGAACCGTCGAGGAAGGAGCCGTAATAGTGCCCCCCGTGGAAATCGGAGAGGGAACCGTGGTGAGAAGCGGGAGCTACATAATTGGACCAGTGAAAATCGGCAAGAACTCGCGCATAGGCCCCAACTGCTTCATCCGCCCCTTCACGAGCATAGGGGATGAGTGCCACATAGGAAACGCCGTAGAGGTCAAGAACTCGATAATAATGGACCACAGCAACGCTCCCCACCTGAACTACGTCGGGGACTCCATAATTGGGGAAAACACAAACCTCGGGGCCGGAACAATCACCGCAAACCTCAGGCACGACCGCGGGAACATAAAAGTGGAGATAAAGGGAAAGCTGGAGGACAGCGGCAGGCACAAACTGGGCGCTATAATAGGCCACAACGTGAAAATAGGGATCAACGTCAGTATATACCCAGGGAGGAAAATCGGCAGTGGTTCTTTGGTGGGACCCGGGGTCGTGGTTGACCGGAACGTTCCGCCAAAGACCCTCGTCGTGGTCAAACAGGAAACCTTGGTGAAAAAGTTATGAGCTACGAAGCCGCCATCCCTTACCTCAACATCCTCTCAAGGTGGCTTCTTTTCTTAGCCATATCATACAAAGCCTGGAAGACAAGGGAAAAGGGGTGGCTCCTTCTATCAACGGCTTTCTTCATAAACGCCCTCCACATAGAAAGCTACATCCTGAAGCCTATGGGGATAAAGATAATCCCTGATGCGTACATAATTGCCTCAACAATACCCAATTTTCTCATCGCCATCCTCCTTCTGTGGGGAAGCCTCCACATAAAACACAAGGAAACTACCCTCAGGCACGTGCTGATAATGTCGGCTGTGGTAGTTATCTCGTACGTCTGGATTTTCCTTCTGGCCACCGATGTTTTTGGGGACAACTTCACCCTGCAGTCCTCCATTCCGTACCTCCTCTACGGGGGTGCACTTGTATACTTTGGAGGCGTCCTCTGGAAGCGCGTGATATCAAAGAAGAGGATAGAAATTTTATTCCCCCTCGGTCTGGTACTCCTTGGAGCGCTCAACATGACGTATCCCCTCACGAGGAACCTCGAATGGTTCGCCCCCATCGGCTTTATGTTGGGCGGTATTTTCAGAGTCGCCGCAGCGATTGGAGCCCTCAGGTTCGCATTCTACGAGATATCGCCCGCAAGAAAACCCTCCCACACTGAAATACCTCCGGGGGCCTTCATGGCTTCATCATCCACACGGAACAGGGCCATTCTCGATATACTATCAAGGCCCAGCGTCATTGTGGTAACCCGCATGCCCCCTTCCAAGATACTCGAAAAAGTCAACCCGGAATCTGTGGTCTTCTGGATAACAAGCGTGAGTGAGGGTAAACTCAACGAAAAACCCCCCATCTACGCTGTGCCCCCAACAAAGATGGGAATCCTGATGGATCTCCTCGCCAGGGCCATTGAAAACGGGTACGTTACGGCATACGTCGACGCATTCGAGTACCTGATGATGGAAAACGGCTTCGAGAACACACTGAAGTTCATCCTCTCGCTGAAGGACAGGATAATTTCAGCGGGAGGAACGATGATACTTGTGATAGACTACGATGCCCTCTCGACCAAAGAGCTCAAACTGCTGGAAAAAGAGTTTAAGAAAATGAGATAATTCAGACGAGGCCAAGCTTCTCAAGGAAGCGCCTCGAATACCTCGTATCTTTTTCAAGCTCTGCCTTCTGGAGGAGCTGCCTCTCGATGGCCCTGAGGGCGTCGTGGACTGCCTGGATAGCGCCCCAGGTCTCTCCCGTCGCCACGAAGACGCCCCTGTCGGTGACGACCCTCATCCTTGCCTGGTAGAGGTGGACCCCCCTGAACTTCTCCGGGAAGCGCCTTATGTGGAGGTAAATTATGCCCTCCTGGCCGAGCAGGTCTTCATAGCCGTCGATGAAGCGCCTTATGTCGCTGATTATCCTCTCCCTCGTGAAGTCGCTGAGTATATCGGCGTCGCCTCCCAGCTGGAGGTAGAACCTTGCCTCCTTTTCGACCATCCTCGATATCGGAAGGAGCAGGTCTTTCACCGTGAGCACTCCGACGACTTTGTTGTCCTCGTTCACCACCACCAGCCCGTCGATGTCGTTGTCTACCATCGTGGCCACTGCTTCCCTCACGGTCGCGTCCGGGAGTATGGTTATGACTCCCCTTATCATGACGTCGCGGAGCTGCATGCTGAAGGGAGGTATCTTCTCACCGGCGACCTCTCCGTACTGGGCCTTGAAGCGGGGCTTGATGAACCTTATGATGAGGTCGTGAAGGGTTACGAGGCCCTCAAGCTTCCCAGTCTCGTCTACGATTGGTATCCTCGATATCGCGTGGTCGCGCATTGTGGCAAGGGCCTTTGCAACGGTGTCGTCGGGCTTGAGGGTTATCACGTCTCTGGTCATGAACTCCTCAACCTTTCTCTTTCCAAACTCCTCCTGGGAAATCCTCTTGAGGAGTTCAATGTCGCTTATAACTCCAATGATTTCAGCCTTGCTCTCCCCAACGGGGAGGGAGCGGAGATCAACCTCAAGCATGAGCTTTGCAGCCTTGCTCAAGTCTTCATCCGGCTTTATAACCGGAGCGGGCTTGTAGACATCCCTAACCTTGGCCTTGGTGGGGTCCCATTTCAGGTGGGACCTAATTATCAAGTCCTGGGTCAGGACGCCCTTATACAGGTTCCCGTCGAAGACCAGAATCAGATCGGGGTCTTCTTTTTCAAGAATTCCGATCGCCTCAGAAAGCGGGGCGTCGATGTCTATCTTCTGGAACCTGTCTGTCATAACCTCTTGCACCAGAATTCCGACCATGCTGTCACCTCCCAGCATTTATTATTAGGGCAGCCAAGGATTTAAACTTTTGCCACCATGAGGTTTTAGTTAACTTAGGTTAAAAAATTTTCGCGGAAAGCTTTATAAAATCGGAGCGGCAACTCCCAAACGCGCCGGGGTAGCCTAGCCTGGGAAGGCGCGGGACTCGAGATCCCGTGGGCGTCCGCCCACCAGGGTTCAAATCCCTGCCCCGGCGCCAATCAAACTGCCGAGTCCGGGAGGGGTCTCAACCCTCTTCCAAATTCTCACAACTTTGCTTAAAAGGACTAAAACGCCAAGCCAATTTTCCCGCAAAAGAAAAGAGGGCATCAGGTTGTCACGTAAACCCCGTCCTTCTCCACTATAACCGTGTGCTCGAACTGGGCAACCATTCCGCCCCTGACCTCCCGCAGTATCGGGTACGAATATATCGCGCCGGCCCTGTCGAGCTGGGAGAGCGCCAGCTTAAGCTGCCCTTCAGGCATGAAGCCCTGAAGCCAGCGGTAGGCAAATGGGAGTCCGTTATACTCCCTCTTTATGTGGATAAGGAGCCGCCGTGCCTGAGCGCTCCTCACAGGCCTGTCCCGGATGTACATGAAAATGAGGGCCGGCGGTACCTCGATGACCTGACCCGCACCGGTCGTCGCGAAGGGCTCTATTGCGATCACATCTCCCTCCTTCAGCTCGTACGTGTCCGCCTGACGGTAGACGTTGGGAATGCTCACCCCCGCATGGAGCTTGAAGCGCTCTATCTTGTGGCCGCTGAGGTTGACTATTGGGTTGAAACCCTTCCCACGTATGGTCTCCTCGATAACCCTGCCTATCTCCCTTATCTTGACCCCTGCCCTGACCGTGGCTATCGCGTTTTCAAGAGCCTCTTTTGAAGATTCCATGAGTTCATCCTCCTCCATCCCGACCCTGAAAGTCAGCGCGGTGTCCGCTATGTAGCCGTCCACGTGGACACCGATGTCGAGCTTGAGATAGTCCCCCTCATTCAGGACGGTCTCATCTCCCTTATACGGGGTGTAGTGGGCAGCATTGGAGTTTATAGACAGGTTACAGGGAAAAGCCGGCCTGCCGCCGAGCTCAACTATTCTGCGCTCAACGAATTCAGCGATATCGTAAAGTTTTGCACCCGGTTTTATTAAGTCCACGACTTCCTCCTTTACCTTCCGTGCGATTTCACCAGCCTTTATCAGTGCTTCCCTCTCGTCCACTTTCTACCACCTTAGAATAAAGGTCACACAAGCCCTTAAACCTTTCCCATCCGAGAAAAGCTTTATATTGGGGGTTACCCCTTACCCTACGGTGGGCCCATGCTAGAGCTTGGGAAGTACATAAACATCTCAGACGATATTTTCGTAGTTAAAAATCTCATAGGATCAATCCTTCAGGGTGTCGGGCTCGCTTACCTCTTCCCCGTTCTGATAGCGTGGTTTTATCCCGAGGAGATAGACTACGTGATATATTTCGCAGTGCCGGGAACGTTTAGCATACTCCTCGGAGCTTGGCTCGGAAGGCACCAGGAAAAGCTTGAGGACGTCAACCTCAGACAGGCCATGGTGGCTGCGGCCTTCACCTGGCTTTTTGCATCCTTAATCAGCGTGATTCCTTTCATCTACATTGCCGATATGTCTTTTCTGGATTCGTATTTTGAGAGCATGAGCGCATGGACCGGAACCGGCCTCACCATGATGAGCAATCTCTCGACCTACCCCCACATAATCCTCTTCTGGCGTGCCTGGATGCAGTGGCTCGGGGGAATAGGAATAGTACTCGTCGCGCTCACGATACTTATCCGGCCAGGAGTGGCAGCTGCAAGGCTCTACAGGGCCGAGGCAAGAAGCGAGAGGATTCTTCCCAACCTCGTCAACACCTCAAAGGTAATCTTTGAGATATACCTCGTCCTGACGCTTCTCGGCGTCTACCTCTACTACATCAACGGGATGAACCTGTTTGACGCGGTTACACACTCAATGACCGGCCTTGGAACCGGTGGTATGAGCACCCATGACGAGAGCATAGGATTCTTCAACAGCATGAGCATAGAGGCCGTTACGATATTCCTCATGATAATGGGTGCAGTGAACTTTACAGTCCACTACAAGATGTTCAGCAGCAAGCGCCTGAAGGCCTTCTTCGACGACATTCAGGTCAAGTACATGTTCATCTTTCTGACACCCACTGTAACGCTCATTGCATACATACTCGTTGAGAACGGGGGCGCAGTTGGGGCTGCACTCCGGGAGGCGGTTTTCCATGCCGTCTCTGCCATCACCTGTACAGGTTTTGGAATAGCAGACCTCTCCAAATATCCCGAGCTCGCCAAATTCCTGATTGCAATCCTCATGGTTGTTGGAGGTGGAGCCGGAAGCACCGCCGGTGGAATAAAGCTTATACGAGTTACGCTTATGTACGAGAGCCTAAAGTGGACGCTCCAGCAGGCCATACTCCCACGTGGGGCAGTCATAAAGAAGAAAGTCGGGGACTACACCTTCACGGAGTCGGACATACAGGAGGTCATGAGCTTCACAATGACTTACATAGCAATCCTACTTCTTGGGACCGTGTACATATCCCTCCGCCTTGCGGCCCCCCTCGTAGACTCCTTCTTCGAAGCCGCCTCCGCACAGGGCAACGTTGGACTGAGCGTTGGAATAACCTCCCCGGCGCTTCCACCCGACGTAAAGATACTCCTGATACTCCACATGTGGATTGGAAGGCTTGAGATATTCTCGACACTGGTCTTCATCATAAGCGTCCTCTTCCTTGCCCCGAGGATGGTGAAGAGGAAATGAACGTCATCGAAGTTAGAGGCCTCCGCTTCAAATACAGGAGGAGCCAGCGCTATGTTCTAGACGGGATAAACCTGAACATCAGGAAAGGGGAGTTCCTGGGAATAGTGGGGCCCAGCGGGAGCGGTAAGTCCACACTCTGCCTGACCTTCAACGGCATAATCCCCCACTCCATACGGGGGGACTTCGAGGGAGAGGTCATCGTGACCGACCCAGAGACCGGGAAGAGGTACTCAACGAACGACACCCCCGTCCCGAAGCTCTCAACGATAGTTGGGCTGGTTCTCCAGAACCCTGAGAGCCAGCTCTTCAACATGACCGTAGAAGAGGAAGTGGCCTTTGCACTTGAGAACCTCGGCCTTCCCAGGGAGGAAATGCTGGAAAGGATTGAGTGGGCACTCAGGATAGCGGGGCTCGAGGACAAGCGGGAGGAGTTCCCGCCCAATCTCAGCGGTGGGGAACAGCAGAGGCTTGCCATAGCAGCGATACTCGCAATGAAGCCCAAGGTCCTCGTCCTAGATGAGCCCACAACCCAGCTCGACCCGGCAGGTAGGAGAAGCGTTCTCGAGATGATTTCAAAGCTGAACCGCGAAGAGGGAATAACAATTGTCCTGGTCGACCACAACACCGATTTTCTGTTCAGAAGGGCCGACAGGATAGTGGTGATCAATAGCGGAAGGATCATTCTCGAGGGCACTCCCAAGGAGCTTATACCAAAAATAGGGGAGCTTAAGGAGCTCGGGATAAAGCTTCCGCCAGCTCTGGAAGCTTACACCAGACTGAAATCACAAAAGAGTGAGCTCGCAGAGATCATCATTGAGGACTTCTTTCATTCTTCAAAACATCCGTAAGGCGTATAGACTCGCCCTCGAGTGCAATCCATAGGTCGTAGAGCTTCAAAATCAGCTCAAACCTGGCGTCTGGAGCCTCCACCCTCTCTGCCACCTTTATTGCCGCATCCAATAGCGCCCTCGCAGCCTCTTTATCGCGGGGCGCCTCAACAAGGGCCATGTAATAAAGAGCCATTGCCTTGTGAAACGGATTCTTGATGTGCTTTACGACCTTTTTTGCCCCCTCAATGTCCCCCATGCGGTAGTACATCTCCGATATTGTCACAAGAATGCTGTCGAGCTTATCCCTGTCCCTGACAAGCTTCAGGGCCCCTGCGGCCTTTTCAAGGAGCCCCCTCCTGACGAGCTCCCGGATTATCTCAAGGAGGACATCGTCATGGCCCTCGGCTAGGTTGATTGCGGTCTTCAGTGACAGGTCTCCCCTGAACTCGTCACCAAGGTAGTACAAAATCAGGGCAATGTCAGCCGTCAGGAGCGCCTTGTACCTCTGATTCGTTAGGGAGTTTACCAGGGGAACCACACCCCTCAGAACTTCCCCCACACCGCTCACGTTCTTCTCATCATTTTCAAGCTGTTTCAGGACTCTCCTGAGTATAAGCCGAACTGCCAAAAATCTGTTTCTTTCGGTCTCTATGAGGCTGGCCTCCTCTATGGCCCTCCCGAACTCTCCGCTGGCAGCGTAGTCCTCAACCTCCTCAAGTATCTCAAGTTCCGAACGTTTCTTCTCTGGAGAAAATACTTTGAAAAATTCATCAAGCTTCCCCATCCTCCCCTCCCTTCTCAAGCATGAGTTCTAGGTAAGACCTCCTCTCAAACCTCTTAACACCCAGCTCTTCAAGAATCGCCTTCAGCTTTTCAACTGTCTGGGGAACGAGCCTCTCGTCTTCAACAATGGCCTCTATCTCCACGAAGTCCCCAAGCCCTTCCACCGTATCGAGGGTTATTACAATGCCTTTTTCAACGTAATACTTTTCCCTCACCTTCGATACCACAAGCACCTCCTTGAAGCCCAGCTTCTCAAGAATCATCACATGCTCATCAGGGTCTGAGATGGGAACCTCTATCTCCTCCCGTGTCTTTGACACTTCGTCGACCTTTGGACCTTTGTACGTCATGAAAGCCTCAAAATGCCCGTTGAACCGTCTTATCCTTATTCTCAGCGCCTCATCCGTTTTGGAAAAGTCTCTGCACGGGTGCTGGTAGTAAGTGTCCTCGTGATACTCCTTGCGCAAAAACTTGAAATTCTCCCTGACCCTCTCAAAGATCTTGGAATCAGCGTATCCCTTAAGTTCCACCTCGATCATGAACTCACCCCCAAATTTTTCTCAAGCTTTCTCCTGCATGAGCGGCAGTAGAACGGGCTTTTAATGTCCGTGTCAATTACAGAGTTTGAGAAGTGCATCACACACCTCTCGTCGGGGCAGTGCCCCAGACCGAAGACGTGCCCGAGTTCGTGCATGGCCTCCTTTATGGCCCTGGTGAGGAGGAGTTCACCATCACTGGATTCTCCGCAGAACTCGGGCCTGAGACGGAATGTCGAGATTATTGCGGCTCTAAGGCCGGCATGCCCAAGGCCAAAGATAAAGTTGAGCCCCTCCTCATAAAGGTCCAGCCGGGTTACCCCCAGGGCCGCCGCGGCATTTTTCCTCTTTCTTACCTCTGCAAGAACCGGCAGGAAAAACCTCCCGGCATACTGCCGTCTCAGTGGATTGTAAGCCCGAGAAAAGACTTCCTCAGGGATGACATCCCCGATTTTCACCGAAAGACCGAGAGAGGAATAGTACTGCCCGACAAAGTCAGCAATCCCCCATACGAGGAACTCCTCGATGCCACCTATCGGCACGATTAGTATCCTGGAAGTCCCACGGGAGGGTGGGAACGCGTTCTCCCTCAAACTGCCACACCATTAAAGAATAGGACGCACCCAGAAATAAACTTTTCCAGAATAGGGAAAAGAAGAAGCTCATGGAGTGAGGTCCATCGGCCTGAGCTCCTCAAGGAAGCGCCTGGCGAACTCGATGGTCTTGTCGATGTCCCTCAGGTCGGCGGTCTCGACCTGGCTGTGCATGTAGCGTATCGGTATGCTGAGAACTGCCGTCGCAACGCCCTCGCGGTTGATCTGCATTATGTTGGCGTCGGTTCCGGTCGGCCTCGGGCTGGCCTCGACTTGCAGTTCAATGCCGTACTTCTTCGCAACCTCATCTGCGAAGGCGCGAACCTTGGGGTTGATGTTCGGACCGACGTCCATGACCGGGCCGCCGCCGAGTTTCGGAACTATCTTGCCCTTGTCTCCGACCTGCTTGGCGAAGGTGACATCCATCGCTATTCCTATCTCCGGGTCAATCGCGTAGCTCGCGACCCTGGCACCGCGGAGGCCCACCTCCTCCTGAACGCTCGCGACGAAGTATATGTCCGCCTCGTGGCTCTCAACGGCTTTCGCAGTTTCTATCATGGCGTAGAGGCAAACGCGGTCGTCGAGGTATGGCGTTGCAATCCTGTTCTCGTTGAGCTGGACGAAGGCTGGGGCGAACTCACCGACGGTTCCAACGCGGAAGCCCATCTCCTCGGCTTCCTCCCTGCCCTCAGCGCCAACGTCCACAACGATGGTATCCCAGTCGGCGGCCTTCTTCCTGTCCTCGGGCTTCTGGAGGTGCGGCGGTATGTGGCCGACGACGCCGTAGCGCTCGCCCTTCTCGGTGAAGAACCTTATCCTCTGGGCGACTAGGGTTCTGGGGTCAACGCCTCCAACGGGGACTACGTGGAGGTAGCCCTCCTTGTCTATATGGTTGACCATGACACCTATCTTGTCCATGTGGGCCGCGATCATTATCCTCGGACCGCTGCCCTTCTTGTAGGCTATGACGTTGCCCAGCTTGTCGACGTATATCTCGTCCACGTGGTCCTTCAGCTCCTCAAGAACGACGTCCCTTATTCCAAGGAACTCGTAGCCGGAAACTCCCGGCGCCTCAACAACCTTTTTCAGCAATTCAAGGTTCACCATGGCTTTCGCCTCCTTCAGATTCCTATCTGAATGTGTCCACGTTGCTTAATAAGGTTTGCGAAAGAAAAGGTAAGAATTCACCCGAGGATGACCTGAAGGTAGGCCTCCTCGCCAGGTTCAAGGTGCCCTATCTCCCAGACCACCCTGTTGTCCTCTATGCTCGCCTTCCCCTTGGTGGCCCTGACCTCAAGGGCCGTTACCGGCTTCTCAAAGCGGAAGTTATCAAGGGGCTTCATCCGCGGTGCCCTGACCTTAACGAAGTAGTACTTGTCAAGCATTTCCTCCTGGACTACGGGGCTGAAAAAGGCCAGGTACGAAGTTCCAGCAAACACCAAGCCGCTCAGTACCAGCAAAAGCCCGAGAACCATGCTTCCCCGCGGGACTCCCTCCGCTGTTGAAGTGGTTGATGTAGTTGAAGTGGTTGTCGTGTTAGTTATGGGAGTGGTTGATGTGGTCGAGGTCCGGGTTGGCGTCTGCGGAGGGGTGGCGTTGAAGGTTATGCTCGCCCCGAGGTACTTTTCACTCTCCGCGGAGACTATCAGCGAACCATAACCCGTCATGTTGAGGTTAACTACCGCAACACCGCCCTCGTTTGTAACCCCGTAAGTTGAGCCCTTCGGGCCCGACACCGTCACGACTATTCCCGAAAGTGGTTTTTGGGCCGTACGAACCCTAACGAAGAGCTCGGTGCCTTTCTGAGTGACATCCAACGCAAGCTGGGCCACAGTGATGGTCTCCTCCACAACCTTTCCATCCAGGTTCAGGAGGACGTTGTAAACACCCGGGGCCGTCACGAGATACGTTGCGGTGCCATCGATCCCTGTCCGGAACTCCACACCGTTGATGTAAACCGGAATTCCCTCCACCCCTCTGCCCTGCGCATCGTAAACAAAAACATGGATTGCCCCATTTTTGAAGTCGGTGGAGTACCTCAGATCCCTCCTGTAAACTTCAAACGTTGCCGTGGTCTCCTTGTAAACACCGCTCATGTTGACCCAGAATCGGACCGTGTAGATTCCCAGCTCAGGTTTCGCAAGATAAATGCTCCCTCTCCAGACGTCCCCCGGCTTTACAAAGGTTACGGAAGTGACGTTCTTTATTACCGTGCCGTTGAGCGCCACGGTATAGCCGAGCCTCCCGCTCAGTATAGTGGTTGCCGTCGAGACTATCTCCAGGCTTATGTTAACGTCGTTGCCGTAGATGTACCTCTCACCCACCTTAATCCTTGGAATGTAGTCAATAACGGGCTTAACTATCACCCGTATCGGGGATTCGAAGGAAACGTTCCCGAATTTCGCCACGAGTTTGAGCGTATACTCCCCTGGCCCGGCGTTAAGAACCGTGAGTGTTATGGTGTCGTTGTAGGAGTCGCCCGGCAAAATGGGTCCTTCCATCACCTTTATTCCGTACTGAAAACCGCTGGTGGGTCCGGCCACGTAGACGGTCACGTTTGAAATTACTTCGTTTCCGAGGTTTGAGAGCATGTAGGGGACCACTATGGTGTTCCCGGGAACCGCATAGAAATCGTTGTTGAGGGGCTGAATCAAGATCAAAACTTCAGCCTGAGCCGGAAGGGACAAAATAGACAGCGTTAGAATGATCATGATGACAAGGGCCTTAGTCCGCACCTTCTACCACCCCTCTTAAAGAGCTCTGCTTCCCCACGAGCTCTTCAAACGTCATGTAGTTAGATGATCGGAGCGTAACCTTATAGTTTTTACCTCCCTCCTCGAGATCCTCCGGCCTGAAAAATCTCCACCCCTTATTGACGAATTTAACAGCTACCACCGGGGTTCCCCCAAATCTGCGGGAAAATGAGAGAAGTTTTTCATAATCTTCCCTGCTCAGGTACACCCTCTCCTCGTGCGTGCTTTTGACCTCTATGCAGAGGTGCACCCTCCCGTTTCCGGCGATTATATCAACCTTCTTGCTTCCCGCCGATCTGACGACGGCAAACCCTGCCCCCTCAAGCATCTTTATGAGCTCCCGCTCGGCACTTGCACCCCTTCTGTACCTCATTAAACTCCCCTGTACTACCTTCCCCGGTTAGCTTTATAAGTTATGCCGGAGAGTTAGCACCGGTGATGCTCATGGCGATTTACGAGCTGGAAGGCAAAAAGCCAAAAATCCACGAGACTGCCTTCATAGATGAGAGCGCTTCAATCATAGGGGATGTCGTTCTGGAGGAGAAGACCAGCGTCTGGCCGGGTGCCGTCCTCAGGGGCGACATTGAGCAGATCTACGTCGGCCCCTGCTCCAACATCCAGGACAACGTCAGCATACACACATCCCACGGACAGCCGACAATCATAGGGAAGTACGTCACGATAGGTCACAACGCCGTCGTCCACGGCGCTGAGATAGGCGACTACACCATCATAGGCATGGGTGCGGTTGTCCTTGACGGTGCCAGGATAGGGAAGCACGTCATCGTTGGGGCTGGGGCGCTGATACCGCCCGGCAAGGAGATACCCGACTACAGCCTTGTCGTGGGCGTGCCAGGAAAGGTCGTCAGGCAGCTCAGCGAGAAGGAAATCGAGTGGACGAAGAAGAACGCGGAGATATATATGGAGCTCGCCGAGATGCACCTGAAATCAAGGAAGAAAATTGAGTGATGCCTGATGCTCTACCGCGTTGTTTCCCACATCCCTCAAATTTTATTCAAACCCGCTTACGACTTTTATGAGCGATACCTCCTTGAGAAGGTTAAATCGGGGAACATCCCCAAACACGTGGCAATAATAATGGATGGAAACCGCCGGTGGGCGCGAAAGCTCGAGAAGCCGCCGTGGTACGGCCACTACTTTGGATCAAGAAAGCTCGAAGAAATCCTCGAATGGTGCAGGGAGCTTGGAATAAGAACCCTGACCGTATACGCCTTCTCAACCGAGAACTTCAGGCGCTCCGAGGAGGAAGTGAACGCGCTGATGAACCTGTTCGAACGGAAGTTCAAGGAGCTCATGGACGATGAAAGGGTCCACAAGTACGGGATAAAGGTCAACGTCCTCGGAAGGAAAGAGATGCTGCCGGAGAACGTCAGGAAGGCAGCGGAAGAAGCAGAACGGGCGACGAGGAAGTACTCAAACTACACCCTCAACATCGCGCTGGCTTACGGCGGAAGGAGCGAGATAGCTGACGCCGTCAAGGAAATAGTGAACGACGTTCTGGCGGGAAAGCTCAGGCCAGAGGAGATAGACGAGGGGCGGATAAAGCGCTACCTCTACTACCCGAACATGCCAGACCCGGACATCGTCATTAGAACCGGCGGTGAGGTCAGGATAAGCAACTTCCTGCTCTACCAGATAGCCTACAGTGAGCTCTTCTTTGTGGACGTCTACTTCCCGGAGTTCCGGAAGATAGACTTCCTGAGGATAATCCGGGAGTACCAGAGGAGGCAGAGGCGCTTTGGAAGGTAGCCTGCCATCCGTGACCCTTTTTAAACTTTTTCGCTAAAACTTATTAACACCCAATGCCACTTCTTCACGGTGGTGATTAATGCAGTATTCGGAGCTGAGCCCTCGAATAAAGAAGGTGTACTCCCAAGTGAGATACATGGACGAGTACCACTGGGAGATTAACGGCGAGAGAATAATCGGGATTCACAAGAAAAGCAACTTGAAGATAATCATAGACGTCGCCGACGACAGGGAGCACGCCCAGAAGCTGGCAGAGAGCGAAGAGAAGGGAGGAATCCGCATAATAGCAATACCCGACAAGAACGTCTTCTTCATACACAACGGGGCATTCATACTAACGTACCGCTATGCCAAGGCAACCCTGGCAGACATAAACGACCACATCGTGTGGAGCGGGTTCAAGGTCGTGGAGCAGGACGGCGGACTTATTCAGGAGGACTTCTACGAGTACCTCGGCGGAAGCCTCGTGAACCACCTGAAGAACAACATGCTCCTCGGGCAGGACTACATTTTCTGGCAGTTCTACAAGTGCGAGAAGTGCGGAAAGTACGTGGACGTTGAGAGCATGGAGAGGCACCTCAAGGGGCACGGGATAAAGCACCACGAGAACAGCGAGGAGCGCTACGAGGTCTTCGAGATAAACTTCCGGGACGGGAAAGTTTACGACAAGTACGGCAACAAGGTCGACAAGGGCTCCTTCAGCGAGGAAGCCCAGGAGTTCCTCAAAGAGGTTCTCTCAGGAGTACCTTCCGAATAATCCCCTTCTTTTTAAAGGCGGAGTTAAACCCCCAGTCAATTCTACAGATTTTGGCACCCTGCGGAGTTTGAGTCAGCGGTATATTTCTGAGTCGTGGGAGAAAGGGGAATAGAAAAGCCGAAAGACAGAGATCAGCCCCTGAACCTGGGCCTCCTACTGAGGAGCAACGGTAGGGGTCTCGGCCTGTGCGGGAACCCTTCGACCTGGCTCCTTATCTCCCTGATGAGGTCTTCCAGTTGAATCTCAAGCTGTTTGCCATCCTCCCTTCTCCTAACCGTTATGGTGTTCTGCTCCTTCTCGTTCCTGCCGACGACAACGATGTATGGAACCCACTCCTTCTCTGCCTTCCTTATCTTCTTGTTGAGCCTGTCACTTGTGTCATCGACGTCAACGCGAATCTTTGCACCCTCAAGCTTTCCGGCGACGTAGAGGGCGTAGTCCATGACGTCATCGCTCACGGGGATAACGCGAACCTGTATCGGGCTGAGCCAGAGCGGGAACATCGACTTTACTCCCTTGGCCTGGATCTTTGCCTGCTTCTCAAGGATGGCGTACATGACGCGCTCAATTGCTCCGCTCGGCGAGCAGTGGAGTATGAGTGGATACCTCTCCTTACCCTCCTCGTCGTAGTAGGTTATGCCAAAGCGCTCTGCGTTCTCGACGTCGATCTGGACGGTGCTGAGCGCAGCAGCCTTGTCGAGGTTGTCCACGAAGTTGAACTCGAACTTGAGGATGAAGTAGAAGAACCTCTGGTCCCACATCTCGATGAGAACAGGTTTTCCGATTATCTTTGCAAGCTCGACGATGAAGTCCTTATTGGCTTCCCAGAAGTCGCGGGTGAACCTGATTGCGACCTCGTAGTCCTCCGGCGTGAGCCCAACGCCCTTAAGAACCTCCATGCTGAGCTTGTACTGCTTCTTGAACTCGTCCATCGCCTGCTTGAGGTCCTTAGCCACGGTGTGCATATCGGGCATCGTGAAGGCCCTAAGCCTTCTCAAACCTGAAAGCTCACCGCTCTTCTCCCTCCTGAATGAGTAGCGGGTGAGCTCGTACATCCTGAGCGGCAGGTTGCGGTAGCTTATCGTGGCATCCTTCTTTATGAGGAACTGCCCAAAGCACGCCGCAAAGCGCAGGAAAAACTTCTTGTCGCCGCTCTTGACCACGTACTGCCTAGCCGGGAACCTGTTCAGGTACTTCTCAAGGGCCGGATGCTCGAAGTCGTACATAATCGGAGTCTCAACTTCCATGGCGCCGTACTCGATGACCTTCTCGGTGACGTACTGCTCGAGAAGGCCCTTGATGAGCCTGCCCTTCGGATAATACCTGAGGTTTCCGCCGTCGCTTCCAGGTTCATAATCGACAAGCTCGTGTTCGAGCATCAGCCTGACGTGCGGCGGCTCTCTGTCAGCCACCCTGTTCTTGGCTATCTCGTAGTTGGCGAACTTCCTGAGGTTCTCGTGACCGGTGAAGTCGAACTTATCGACCTCAACAAGCTCCCCCTCTGGGGTGAGGATGTACCAGTAGCTCTTCAGCTCCTCCTCCTTCTCAAGGGCGATGTTGCGCTCCTCCTTTGAAACTGCCTCTCCGCTCGGGACTATCGTCCTGCTGAGCTCCGCCAGCGGGTGACCCTTGCAGCTCAGCCTGAACGCCTTGTAGTAGCCGAAGGGTGCGCGCTTGACCTCGAAGCCCTCTTCTTTCAGCCTTTCTTCGATTTTCTGAAGGATCTTTAAGGCAACGTCGGGCTTTGCGAGTTCGCTGCTGAGATGAGCGAAGGGATAGACGAATATCCTGTCGGCCTTAACCTGCGATGCGACCTCTTTAATCTCTGCAACGGCTTTCTCGACCACTTCCTCCGGGTTGGTCTCGTCGGCCTTCTCAACGCTCATGAAAACAGCTAGAACCTCGTCCAGACGGCCCTTCTTCTGCTCCTCACTTATCGGTTCGGGGTTCTTAAGGGCCTTGTCTTTGACCTCATATTCCAGATAGTCGCTGTGTATCAGAAGCATTCTCATTTCTAACCACCACCATAGGCTCAGTTGGGATTACTAAAACTTTTCCCTTTGTCCTTATAAACTCTCCCGAGAGCCAAAGACTTAAAAAATCCTACCTTGAAATTCGATGGAGGTGCAGAGGATGGATGAAAAGAGAGTTCCTAGAGATGGCGAACTCGTTCTTCCCGGCGATTATCTCGGTGTCATAGAGGAGTATTTTCCGGGAGACAGTGTCAAGGAAGAAAATGGCGAGCTGTATGCAATAAGGGCCGGTAGGGTCAGGATAGACCCGCAGAGGATGGAAATAAGCGTGGAACCGGTGACCGACGTCCCCCCTCTCCCCCAGGTGGGCGATATCGTGATAGGCAAGATCGTTGAAGTGAGGGGGCAGAGCGCGATAGTCCAGCTCATAAAGATAGAGGGCAGGAAAGACGACAGGGAGATAGCAACCTCAAAGCTCGCTGGAATCCACGTTTCCCAGGTGAAGGACGGCTACGTTGAAAACCTCAGCAAGGAGTTCAAGATTGGAGACGTCATAAGGGCCAGAGTCATAGCAAACGAGAAGAGCCCGATACAGCTCAGCACGAAGGGGCCGGAGCTCGGCGTCATCTACGCACTCTGCAGCAGGTGTAGAACCCCCCTAATAAAGCGCGGGAATCAGCTCATCTGTCCCAAGTGCGGGAACGTTGAGACGAGAAAGCTCTCAACGCTTTACAGAAGAATGAAGGTGTGAAGATGGCGAGGGCCAAGAAGGTAATAACCATCCACGTCCGCAACGAGGGGGAGAAGGAGGAGTTCCTCAAAGAAATCCAGAGACTGAACCTCCCAGCATTCATTTACGTTCACGGAAAGCTCAACGACCTGAAAATAAACATACAGGGGACCAAGGACGAGATACGCGAAGCCATGCGAAAAATCCGGGAAATACACGCCAGGGTACGGGCCAAACTGTACCCCGACAGAAAGGGCCTGTACAGGTACAGCATTGACGACCTCTTCAGAGAGTCCGGGGCGAGCGTTTCAACACCCATCCTCATAAAAACCCTCGAGATGCTCAACGAAACTGCAGAGCTCCGGGGAGGAGAGCTTATAACATCAATGCCCTGGGAGGAGATCGTAGAGCTCGTGAGAAAACTCGGAGAGGGACTCGGGGAAATATCGCTTCAGACCACGAGACAGATACGCGAAGTGGTCCTGCCCGTGAGTGTGGTCTTCGGGATTCCCCCTGAGGAGGTCATAGAGCACCTCCTTGAACTCAACCTGGCCGAATGGAAGGAGGATAAGTTTAAATACGAACTCATTAAGAACAAGGAGCAGGCATTGGAAGAACTGCTTAAAGCCTTAGAAGGTGAGGAAGATGAAGATTGAGGTCATAAAGAGGGAGAAAAACCTTCTGGAGTTCTACCTTGAGGGAGAAGATCACACGTTTGCCAACCTCCTGAACGAGGTGCTTCACGAGAACAAGCACGTCACTTTCGCTGGCTACACCATCGAACACCCGGTGCTGATGGCGAGGAAGCCGAAGTTCCGTGTCGTCACCGACGGAAAGGTCAGCCCGGAGAAGGCCCTCGAAGAGGCCGCGCAGAAAATATTTGACAGGGCGAGGGCCGTTCTTGAGGCGTGGAACGAGGCCATCAAGGGTTGAAAAATCTTCCGGGTGGTTTCTTTGGAATACTCCTCTGATTTTGGAGACAAAGGTCTTGCCAAGTTCGGCGATTCCCTTCTCAACTTCGTGTTTTCTCTTGCGCTAAGCGAGTACCTCGGGAGGCCAACGGGAGAGAGGGTTCCCAACGCCTCACTCACCATAGCCCTAGAACTCTCGGGATTGAAACACATTGTTCCCCCAAGAACCGACAAACACGGAAAAGGGGACATAGCCGAGGCCCTGTTTGCCTACGCGTGGCTTGAAGGAGTTATAACGATTGAAGAGGCCGCGAAGGTAATACGCGAGAACCTGAGCGAAGACGTCACGCACTTCACAAGAAAGAAGGAGGCAATAGGGAGGGCCCTCGCTGAAGTTTTCAGCATTATAAAGGAGAGACTGGAGCTTTAAAGAGTCGTCAGCAGCTCGATGAGTCCCTGTTTGCTCGGGACCTTGGCAAACTTCTCCACATCTTTGACCTTCAGGAGCAGAGGAACGTCACCGAACAGCTTCAGAACCTTTCCGAAGGGTATCTTGCCCTCCCCCGGCAGGAGGTGAAGGTCGCCAACGCCATAGGCCAGCGCGTCTTCTGGTTCAACCTGCGGGAACAGCTTTCCAAAGTTGTCGTGTATCATCAGGATGACCGTCTTGTCTGTTCCAAGCTTGACATCCTCAAGTAGCTTGTTGCTGTCGCCCTGGGCGCTCAGGAAAGCGTGGGCCACGTCGAGGGCAAAGCCAACGTTGTCCCTCTCAACGTTCTCCACGACGTAGAGGGTGTCCTTGACGCTGAACGTGTTCTCGAGGGCTATGCTGATCCCGAAAGGTGCCACCATATCCGCAAGCTGCTGTATCGCCTCTATCTCAAGGTCAAGCCTGCCCGTTTTTCCGCTCTGCATCACTATTACCTTTGCCCCGAGCTTTATGGCGACGTCGGCAATGGCCCTCGCGACCCTGAAGTGCCTCGTGTAGTAGATGTGGTCACGCAGGTTTACTGAGGTGGGCATCCTGACAATATAATCGATTCCGACTCCCCTCAGCGTCGTCTCGATGCTCTTGAGCTTCTTTTCCACGACTTCTCCGTTCATTATGAGGCCGAGGGTGTGAGGGAATATCGAAACGAAGTCGTAGTTCTTGATTTTGACGTCCGCCAGCACCGATGCCAGAGTCTTATCTTTGGTGACGAAGTGCGGGTATATTGTCACACCGATTTCCATACTACCACCTGAGAAAAATGTCCCCCGGATGTATAAAAGCTTACCGAGGGGCACCTTTAAAAGAGAATCCAAAAAGTATAGGTGGGTGAAAGGATGAGGGAAGATGTGTGGAAGTACGTCGCGATCATTCTCGCTCTCATGCTTGCAGCCTCAACGGTGTCTGCGGTGCTCCTTTACATGCATGCCAACACGATCCAGCTGGGGCCCCAGACGGGTTGGGGTGGCAGTACGGAACCCTCACCCAGCAACTGCTCGATTTCCAAGTATGAAATCCAGTTGAGAGAGCTTCGGCAAAGGGTAGACTTCCTAAAAGCCCAGCTCAGAGCCCAGAGCGCCCCCGAAGGGAACGGAACTATCGCAATAATCCCAATATTCGGCATCATCGACAGCTACACGGCACTTAGCATCATCCCCACCCTCCGGGAAGTGGCAAAGAATGACTCCACAAGTGGAGTCCTCCTCTGGATAGAGAGCCCCGGCGGTGAGGTCGGGCCCGTGATAGAAATCTACAACGAAGTGAGCAAGCTCAACATGATCAAGCCTGTGGTGGCCTATACAGGCGGTCTGGCGGCCTCGGGTGGATACTACATTGCGGCAGGCGCTGAAAAGATAATAGCCGCCCCTCTGGCGGAAGTGGGAAGTATAGGGGTTCTCTACGTCCACTACGACATGGAAGAGAACTACGAGATGAACGGGGTGAAGGTGGAAGTATTCAAGACAGGGCCGCACAAGGATATGGGGGCTGAGTGGAGGGCCCTGACCCCGGAGGAGAAAGAAAAGATAAGCAACATGATAGAGGCTTATTTCAACGCATTTCTGACCGCGGTCGAAATGGGGAGGAACATGACCCCCAACGAAACCCAGAAGTTCGCAACGGGTGAAACGTGGTTCGCGGAAAACGTTGTAGGGAGCCTCGTGGACGAGACCGGAGACCTCGATTATGCCATCTCTGTTCTGGAGAACCTGACGAACACTACAAACCCGAAGGTTGTAATATTCAGGGGAGGTCACCCATCAGCGTTCAAGGTTTACGGAAGCACCGCCCTATTTATTGACCCGAGGTACGTGAACCCCTACATAAGGGGGTGAGGGGAAATGATGTGTGAAGAGAAGCTCGAGGTGTTTGAAAACGGGTTCAGGGACGAGAGGTTCCACGTAGAAATCCGATTCTACGGAAAGGACGCCAGAAAGCTTCTCCTCGCAGTAATCCGGGAGCTCTACCTGCCCGACTACGGGGAAGAGTACGTGTACCCCTTCGAATGCGCCAAGGAGTTCTGGGGCATGTACGTAGATCCCTCGGAGATAGTCGCCGAGGAGTTCCGGCCGAGCCCCATAAAGTTCCTGAACCAGAGCGTCAAGAACAAGCTCACCAAAACCCTCGAAGAGATAGATGCCCCGAAGGACTTGAAAGAGGCCATCGATGTTGAGGGCGCCGAGATACACAGGACTAAGAAAGGCTTATTAGCCATCGACAAGAACTTTATCCTCAGTGAGAGTGGATACCTCCTCGTCTTCAACAAGCCCTCGGTAAGGGAGCTGATACTGAAGTACATGGGGATGCTGGATGGAGCTTGAAGCCGGAGTCTGGATAGCGGTATCGCTTGTCGTTCTTTACCTCGTCTGGGAAACGGTTAGTCCTGTCCTTTCCCCCATTATACTGGCGATAACCCTGGCCTACATCCTCTATCCCTTCCACGAGCGCCTCTCCACGAAAATCGGAAAGCATGCCTCAGCCCTCACAATGACAGGCATCCTGACGGTCCTGACTTTCCTCTTCATAATAGGATTCGCCCTCTGGATAAACGACGTCAAGCACTCCCTGACGTACTACATAGACGCCTTTTTCAAGTGGATGCTAGGGTTCAACCTTCCCCCCACACTCTATGAGATTCTCCAGCGCCTCGCGGAAGACATCCCGAATCGCTTTGAGGAGTACGTTCTCGGCTACACTTATTCTCTCCCCAAGCTCTCCCTCCAGGCCATTGTTATGGTCTTCTCATTCTATGGAATCCTCGTGAACACCGAGGCGATACGCGAGGAAGTTAATGCCCTCCTTCCCAGGGAAAACAGGGAGCTGGCCCTCAAACTGCTGAACAGTGCTGGAAGGACACTCCACAGCCTCCTGCGTGGATGGCTTGCCCTGAGCATACTTAAAGGCGTAGCCATAGCATTGGGCTTCTACCTATTTGCCATAGCCGACGCCGGCGATGCCATAGCCATCGGCATCTTCACGGTGATCTTTGAGCTCCTTCCCATCCTCGGAGGATGGATGGTCTGGCTGGCCGGGGCGATATACCTGTTCAACACGGGACATGCCGGGGCCGCGGTCATATTTGCCCTCTACGGGGCCCTTTTTGTGTCCCCAGTGCCCGACTACCTCCTCAAGTCCCGCCTGGGTAGAAGAGAAAGAGGGGTAAACGCGCTGATAAGCCTCATCGGAATCTTCGGAGGATACATAGCCTTCGGCTTTGTAGGCCTGATAATAGGCCCCGTCGCCCTGTCCCTACTCGGAACCCTTGTTGAGGAGTGGAAGAGAACAAAAACTACAAGGAATACCGACCCATGAAGGATGCCACGCGAACCGCATCGAGCGTCTCTCTAATATCGTGTGTCCTTATTATGTTCGCTCCGTTGAAGACGGCCAGTGCTGTTGCGGCAAGACTCCCGGGTAGCCTCTCAGAGG